>NZ_JBFUAB010000006.1:0-240233 GCF_056406535.1 Roseateles sp. P1_C1_2 | reverse complement strand
GCCGAGGGCCTGCTGCGCCCGTCGCGCTGGGTCGTCGTGCTGAAGCACCGCAGCGACGAGGGCCGCGCCTTCGACATCGCCGCCAAGCAGCGCTACCGCCACTACGTCGTGGCCGACACCTCGCCCGTCACGCAGGCGCCCGCCGGCACGCTGCTGGCCGCGCTGAACGTCAGCGCGCCGCTGCCGGCCTGGCTGGCCCGCCAGCTGGGCGGCATCCGCTGCGTCACGTCGACGGAAGAGGGCGCCAAGGTCGGCGGCGAGTGGATCACGACGGATGCCTACTACCGCGACGGCCGCGGCGGCCGTAGCGTTTTCGTCGAGCCGCGCGACCACCAGTTCGGCGCGTCCGCCGTCGATTCGCGGCGGGCGGCGCTGGAAGCCGAGCTGGCCCGCTGGGATGGGGAGCTGAGCCGAGTCGCCAAGGCGCAGGCGGAAGTCGAACGCCAGTTCAAGGACGTGCAGCGCGCGGCCGTGGGCCACAAGGCGGCGCAGGAGTTGAGCGAGCGTGCCGACGAGTTCACCGAAGCGCGCAGCCGCCTGCCTGTGCTGCGCCAGGCCCGCGCTGAAGCCGCCTCGCGCATGAGCCAGCTCGACGCCGAGCACGACCGCATGCTGCGCGACTCCACGCGCAGCGAGCAGGCCTATGAAGGCGCCCAGATCGCGCTGAAGGACGGCGAGGGCTCGGCCGCTGGCCGCCTGCGCGAGCACGAGGCCAGGCGCGAAGCACTGCGCAAGGCGTCCAGGGAAAGCCGCACGCAGAAGGCCCAGTTCCCCAGGTCCTGGATCACGCCCGCTGCGCTGGCCGCTGCCCGTGACGAATTCGAGAACGCCCGCCAGGCCGAGATCCGCGCCCATCACGTCGACCAGGAACTGGAAGGCGGCCACTGGGAGGTGGACGCCAGCGTCGTCGACCGCCATGCGCGCATGGCCGCGCAGGTGCATGAGCAGGACACCCAGTTGAACGACCGCCGCGCCAGCAACGAGCTGGCCCGCATCGCCGCCTTCAACGCCCGCGAGCGCTACATCGACGTGATGCGCGCCACCGTGCGCCGCTACAAGAAGAACGTGGCCGAGCTGGGCGAACTGGCCGGCACGACGGCCGAGGCGGTGCTGCCGCATCTGGACAACGACGACACCGTGCTCGCCCAGGCCGGCCTGCAGGTCAAGTTCAACTTCGACGGCAAGGGCGAGGTGGGGCTGAACGACGGCGAGGCCTCGGGCGGCCAGCAGGTGCTGAAGAGCCTGATCCTGCTGGTGGGCCTGATGAAGGACGACGAAACGCCGGGCGGCTTCGTCTTCATCGACGAGCCCTTCGCCCACCTGGACGTGCGCAACATCCAGCTCGTCGGCCACTTCCTGCGCAGTACGCGCGCGCAGTACCTGCTGACGACGCCGATCACGCACAACGTCGAGGTCTTCGAGCCCAGCGAGATCACGCTGGTGACGAGCAAGAAGCCGCGTGGCGAACGCTGGGCACCGCCGATCGCCGTGCTGGCACGCCGGCCCGAAGTCTCGGCCTATGACTGACTGGGACTACCCGTCGCCGTTCACGCTGGCGCTGACGCCGGCGCAAGAGCACATCGACGGGCTGGCCCACACCAACAACGCCGTCTATGTGCAGTGGTGCGAGCAGGCGGGCTGGGCGCATTCCGAGGCACTGGGCCTGTCGCTCGACGACTACCGCCGGCTCGATCGTGCGATGGCCATCCGCGAGGGCCATTACGACTACCTGCTGCCGTCGTCCGAAGGCGAAGCGCTGCTGCTCGGCACCTGGCTCACGGCCAGCGACGGCAAGCTGACGATGGAGCGGCGCTTCCAGCTGCGACGCGCCAGCGACGGCGTCACGTTGGTGCGCGGCCGCTGGCTGCTGGTCTGCATCGAGATCAGCAGCGGCAAGCCCAAGCGCATGCCGCCCGAGTTCCTGAGCGCTTACGAAGCGGTGGTGGTTTCCAAGGTTGAGTGATATACGTTTCGTATACGAAGCGTATATAGTCGCGACATGGGAATCGTCAAAATCTCCGATCCAATGCATGAGAGCCTGCGCGTTGCGAGCCAGGCCTTGTCGCGCTCCATCAATGCCCAGGCCGAGCACTGGATGCGCATCGGCATGCTGGCCGAACTGCATCCGCAGCTGAGCCACAGCGAGATCTGCCAGCTGCTGATCCGCGCCGAGCAGGAGGGCGGGCTGGACCTGGCGCGCCTGGCCGGCTGGGCTCAGGCGCCGAAGGCCAAGGGAGCGCGGGCATGAAGAGCCTCAAGCTGCGTACGCCCGAGCAGGTGGCCAAGGCCCGCGAGGCCGGGCATCTGATCGCCGAGGTGCTCGCCATGCTCAAGCCTCACGTCGTACCCGGTGTGACGACAGAGGAGCTGGACGACCTCTGCCGCGACTACATCGTCAATGAGCTCAAGTGCATCCCGTCCAATGTCGGCTATCACGGCTACCCGAAGACGGCCTGCATCTCGCCCAACCACGTCGTCTGCCACGGCATCCCGTCCAAGGAAAAACGGCTGAAGAAGGGCGACATCGTCAATGTCGATGTGACGCTGACCAAGGACGGCTGGTTCGGTGACAGCAGCCGCATGTTCATCGTCGGCGAGACCAATGTGCTGGCACGCCGGCTCGTCAACACGACCTACGAAGCCTTGCGCGCCGGCATCCGCCAGGTGCGCCCCGGCGCGACCTTAGGAGACGTGGGCCACGCCATCCAGACCGTCGCCCACGCGGCCGGCTTCAGTGTCGTGCGCGAGTACGGGGGCCATGGCATCGGCGACGTCTATCACGACGACCCGCACGTCAACCACTTCGGCCGCCCGGGCGAGGGACTGAAGCTGCAGGAGGGCATGATCTTCACGATCGAGCCCATGATCAACGCGGGCGCCGCCGCCATCCGCGAGCTGAACGACGGCTGGACGGTGGTGACGCGTGACAAGTCGCTGTCGGCGCAGTGGGAGCACATGGTGACCGTCACCAAGGACGGCTTCGAGATCCTGACACCGTGGCCGGATGGCTTGGGGGACTATCCGGCGATTGATTGAGGGCCCGATGCACGCGGCCCTCGGGTCGATGCGAGCTGGGTCGTATGGCCGGTGACCTCAATGTTTGGGCGTCACCTCTCGACAAACCATATGCTGCGCCGACGCGACGTGCGAGATTCAATGTCGAGCGTGAGCTCGGTTCGCAAGCGGCTGCATCGATCGCGGACCTTGTCATAGTCGCCGCCTTCCGCCATGGACACTTGCCCCTTGGCTCCCTTCTGCAGGATTTTTGCGAGCGCTTCCTGTAGGGGCGAGTAGCCATGAGCGTGCGTGGCTCGAGACAGGTACATGCCGTTCCCCGCGAAATACCAGTCTCGCAGGCGCGCTGAGAGGGCCTCGAGGTCGGAGTACTGAAGGTCCTGGTTCCGGGGCCACTTTGGCAGCGCCCGAGTCATCTTCCACAAGTCCTGATACGCCGAGATGCGGCGATTGCGCAGATCGATATCAACTGCCGCGGACGTGTCCGTCGCCTTGTTGATGCGGGCTTGAAGCACTGAACCGATCCAGCCCGCGAGGCCACCGAGCACAACGGCAACGCCGCCAAGAGGACCGAATACCGCAGAGGTGATGTCTTGCATGTCCACCGCGCTCTCCTACGGTTTGCGTGTGACGCCTGACGGGTTCCCGGTCGACTGCTTCTTGGCGTCGGCGAGCGCAATGATGCCAGCCCGTGTGCCGCGCGCGTCAGCCCAACGGCACCACCTCACGCCGCAACTCCCGCGCCGCCTCCACCATCCTCGCCAGCGCCGCCTCCGTCTCCGGCCAGCCGCGCGTCTTCAGCCCGCAGTCCGGGTTGACCCACAGCAGCTCCGGCGGAATGACCTCGGCGGCCTTCTTCAGCAGGCGCAGCATCTCGGCCGTGTCCGGCACGCGCGGCGAGTGGATGTCATAGACGCCCGGGCCGATCTCGTTGGGGTAGCGGAAGTCGCCAAAGCCGCGCAGCAACTCCATGTCGGAGCGGCTGGTCTCGAKGGTGATGACGTCGGCATCCATGGCCGCGATCTCGGGCAGGATGTCGTTGAACTCCGAGTAGCACATATGCGTGTGGATCTGGGTGTCATCGCGCACAGCGCTGGCCGAGACGCGGAAGGCGCGTGTGGCCCAGGCGAGGTAGTGGCCCCAGGCCGCGCGGCGCAGCGGCAGGCCTTCGCGGATGGCGGGTTCGTCGATCTGGATGACGGCGATGCCGGCGGCTTCCAGGTCGGCCACCTCGTCGCGGATGGCGAGCGCAATCTGCAGGGCCGTGTCGGCGCGCGGCTGGTCGTCGCGCACAAAAGACCATTGCAGGATGGTGATGGGGCCGGTCAGCATGCCCTTCATGGGCTTGGGCGTCAGGCTCTGGGCGAAGACGGTCCAGTCCACCGTCATGGCCTTGGGGCGTGACACATCGCCGAACAGCACCGGCGGCTTCACGCAGCGTGAGCCATAGCTCTGCACCCAGCCGTTGGCGGTGAAGGCAAAGCCCGACAGCTGTTCGCCGAAGTACTCGACCATGTCATTGCGCTCGGCCTCGCCGTGCACCAGCACGTCCAGGCCCAGCGCTTCCTGCTTGCGCACCGCGAGTTCGATCTCGCGCTGCATGGCTTCGCGATAGGTCGCGTCGTCCAGCGTGCCGCGCTTGAAGGCGGCCCGGGCGGCGCGGATCTCGGGCGTCTGCGGGAAGGAGCCGATGGTGGTCGTCGGGAAGGCGGGCAGGTTGAGACGCTGGCGTTGCGCGGCCTGGCGAATGGGGAAGGGCGAGCGGCGCTGATCGGCGTCGGCGGGCAGGGCCTTGAGGCGAGCCGCGACGCTGCCGTTGCGTACACGCCTGCTGGCGACTCGGTTGGCGCGGGCGATGCGCGATTCCGCCAGTTCGCGGGCCACGCTGGTCTCGTCGCCCCACAGGGCGCGCTTGAGCACGCGCAACTCGTCCAGCTTCTCGACGGCGCCGGCCAGCCAGCCCTGCAGCTCGGTGTCCAGCGCCGCGTCATGGCGCAGGCTGAAGGGCACGTGCAGCAGCGAGCAGGACGGCGCCACCCACAGCCGGCCGCCGCGCAGTTCGCGGGCCTTGTTCAGCTGCGCGAGGGCGTGGTCCAGGTCGCTGCGCCAGATGTTGCGGCCGTCAATGATGCCGACCGACAGCTCGCGGTCCAGCGGCAGGCGCAGCGCCACGGGCAGCAGTTCCTCGGGTGCACGCACGGCGTCCACATGCAGGCCAGCCACGGGCAGCTCGCAGGCCAGGGCGAGGTTGTCGCCCAGCGGCGAGAAGTAAGTGGCCAGCAGCAGCGGCTGGCCGACGACGCCCAGTCGCGCATAGGCCAGGCGCAGCGCGTCCTGCCAGGCTGGGCTGAGGTCCAGGCCGAGGATGGGCTCGTCCAACTGCACCCAGGTCACGCCGCGGGCGGCCAGGCGGGTCAGCAGTTGCTCGTAGGCGGGCAGCAGGCGCTTCAGCAGCACGAGGCGGTCAAAACCCTCCTGCTTGCTCTTGCCGAGATAGAGGAAGCTGACCGGCCCCAGCAGCGCGACCTTGGGGCTGGCGGGCAGGGCGATGGCCTCGTCGACCTCGGCCAGCAGGCGCTCGGCGTTCAGGCTGAACTCGGTGGCGCTGTCGAACTCGGGCACGAGGTAGTGGTAGTTGGTGTCGAACCACTTGGTCATTTCCAGGGCGGGCACGCCGTCGACATGCGTGCCGCTGCAGCCGCAAGCCTCGGTCTGCGCATGGGTCGTCGTGATGCCGCGCGCCATCGCGAAATAGCGCTGCAGCGGTGTTTCCTGGCCCGTGAAGCCGAAGCGCGCCGGCTCACAGCCGAACAGCTGGATCAGGTGGGCGACATGGTCGTAAAGCGCGAAGTCGCCGACGGTGACGTGGTCCAGTCCGGCGTCCTGCTGCAGCTTCCAGTGGCGGGCGCGCAGCGCGGCGGCCTGGGCTTCCAGCTCGGTGGCGGGCAGGTCGCCGCGCCAGTGGCGCTCCAGCGCGGTCTTCAGTTCGCGGTGCTCGCCCATGCGCGGAAAGCCGAGGATATGAGTCTTGATCATGATGAATCGAACAATGCTGAAAGCGATTCGTGATGATCGGCAATCGGGCACAATGAATCAAACGAAACGTTTTCGGGTTCATCAACAGTTCTGCTCATGCAAACACCACTGGAACTGCGCCATCTGCGCACCCTGGTCGCCCTGCGCGAGGCCGGCAACCTGTCCCGCGCGGCGCAGTTGCTGAACCTGACGCAATCGGCGCTTTCGCATCAACTCAAGGCCCTGGAAGAGCACTACGGTGCCGAGCTGTTCGCGCGCAAGAGCAACCCGCTGGTGTTTGGCGTCGTCGGCCAGCGGCTGCTGAAGCTGGCGGACTCGGTGCTGCCCCAGGTCGATGAGGCCGACCGCGATGTGCGCCGGCTGGTGGATGGTTCGGCCGGCCAGTTGCGCATCGCCGTGGAATGCCACACCTGCTTCGACTGGCTGATGCCGGCCATGGATGCCTTCCGCGGGCGCTGGCCCGAGGTGGAGTTGGACATCGTGTCCGGCTTCCAGGCCGACCCGGTGGGCCTGCTGCATCAGGACCGCGCCGAGCTGGCCATCGTGTCCGACGTGGATGCCGACGAGACCGGCGTCGTCGTGCATCCGCTGTTCAGCTTCGAGATCGTCGCGCTGCTGCCCAAGGGTCATGTCTTGCTCGCCAAGCCCTGGCTGGAGGCGGGCGACTTTGCCGACCACACCCTCATCACCTACCCCGTGCCCGACGAGATGCTCGACCTCGTGCGCCGCGTGCTGCAGCCGGCCGGCGTCACGCCGCCGCGCCGCACCAGTGAGCTGACGGTCGCCATGCTGCAGCTGGTGGCCAGTGGCCGCGGCATCGCGGCGCTGCCGCTGTGGGCGGTGGAGAACTACCTGGCGCGCGGCTATGTGGCGCGCCAGCGCATTGGCGAACAAGGGCTGACGGGGCGGCTGTATGCGGTCAGCACCGAGGGCCTGGCGGCCAAGCCTTTCCTGGCCGACTTCGTGCGGCTGATGCGCGAGACCTCGTTGCTGAACCTGGCCGCCGTCAGCCTGCTCTAGTTGCGCGCGTGGGTCACGCGGTAGCCGGCCACGCCGGGCAGCTCATGCAGGCGGCCGGTAAAGCGGCACAGCGTCTGGCCCTTGAAGTTCTGCTTGGCGGTGCAGACGAAGCGCCACTCCTCGTGGTCGCCCTGCTTCTCGATGCTCAGCGAGCCGGGCGCGAAGCGGTAGCCCAGGCCGTCGGCGAACTCGGCCAGCTCGGCCTGCGTGAAGCGCCGGCCCGATTCGCCGCGCAGCGTCACGGCGATGGCCGGGTGTGAGGGCAGGCGGCTCTCCAGCTTGGCGCCCCACATCATCAACGTCGCGCACAGCAGCGTCAGCGCGATGGCGGCGAAGTAGAAGCCCATGCCCAGCACGATGCCGATGGCCGAGGCCGCCCACATCGAGGCGGCCGTCGTCAGCCCGGAGATGTTCATGCCCTCGCGCATGATGACGCCGGCGCACAGGAAGCCGATGCCGGTCACCACGCCCTGGATGACCCGCGTCGGGTCGGTGAATTGCGGCAGTGAGCCGCCAGCCATGTGGCCGCCGAACCATTGGTCGGGATAGCCGACGAGGATGGTCACGGCACAGGACGCCATGCAGACCAGCGCATAGGTGCGCATGCCCGCCGCGCGCCCGTGGTAGGCCCGCTCATAACCGAGCAGCAGGCCCAGCAGCATGGCGCCCATGAGATGCATCAGCATCAGCACATTGGCGGCCCATTGGCTGTCGGTCCAGTAGCGCAGCAGGTGGTCGGCTTCGAGCATGGGCGTGGCCGGTGGCGGGGCGATGCTGCCCCGAGGCCACGCTATCCCAGTCTGATACGGCCCGCCAGAGGGGCCGTTGTATGCCTGCTCAGGCGAGAGCCGTCATGCGCTCCACGAGCACACAGCGCACCCATTTGCGCGCCGTGATCTGGGCAGTCTGGGCCAGCAGGAACTCCTCGGCCTGGGAGTTGGGCGACGCGAACTCGAAGCCGCCGAGCTGCACGATGCGGCTCAGCGGCCGTGTCCAGACGCGACGCACCTCGGCGCTGAACAGGGGCACGCCCTCGTCCTCGCCGAGCAGCAGGCGCAGCTCATAGTGCTGGGCCTCCAACGGCGGTTCGGCCGCGGCCAGGATCTGCAGGCCCGCCTCGCTGAGGTTGACGACGACACCGCCGCGCGCCTCGGCGAGGCCATCGGGCTTGATGACCCAGACCGGCAACTGCTCATGCTCGTCGGGTACCAGGAAGAACTCGACGCGAGGGAAACGGCGCTGGTCAATCGACATGATGTGATCTGGGTGCGTGAACGGACTGGATCAAAGCATCCGCGAATGACAGGCGCTTGTCAGCAGCGCCGCCGTCCCCTGATTTGACTACGGTCAAACCGCGAGCAGATCGACTTCGAACAGCAGCGTCGCGTTCGGGGGAATGACGCCACCGGCACCGTGGGCGCCATAGCCCAGCTCGGGCGGCAGCACCAGCATGCGCGTGCCGCCGACCTTCATGCCCTGCACGCCTTCGTCCCAGCCGGCGATGACCTCGCCGCCGCCCAGACGGAACTTGAAGGGCTGGCCGCGGTCCTTGCTGGAGTCGAACTTCTTGCCCTTCATGCCGTCCTTGTAGAGCCAGCCGGTGTAGTGCACCGACACGCGCTGGCCCTTGGTGGCTTCGGCGCCATCGCCCACGACACGGTCCTCGTACTGCAGGCCGGTGGAGGTGGTGTGCAGATTGAGTTCGACGTGCTCGGGGCCGCCGGCCAGGCCGAGCAGTTCCACGTCGAAGCACAGCGTCGCATTCGGCGGAATGACGCCGCCGGCGCCGCGCGCGCCATAACCCAGCTCGGCCGGGATGATCAGCGTGCGCTTGCCACCGATCTTCATGCCCTGCACGCCCTCGTCCCAGCCCTTGATGACCATGCCGGCGCCCAGCTCGAACTCGAAGGGGTCGCCGCGGTCCTTGCTGGAGTCGAACTTGGCGTTCTTGGCACCGTCGACCCACAGCCAGCCGGTGTAGTGCACGGTGACGTCCTGGCCGGCCGCCGCCTGCTTGCCGTCGCCTTCGACGGTATCTTCAAACTGCAGACCGCTGGGCGTGGTGTTCATGGGAAATCCTTGAGCTGTTGGAGAAAGGCGGGATTGTCGCCGCGTGACCCGTCGGGCGCGACTCGGGCAGGGCAAACACGTTCTTGGCGGCCCAGATCGCTACGCACACAATTGTTTGACATGACTTTGCTGGATTCCGTCCTCGTCGTTGCCGTGCTGGGCGCTATCGCCTGGCTGGTTGTCAGCCAAAGGAGGAGGCTCAGAAGGGAGGTCGACTCGAAATTGCGCTCTGCCGTGTTGCACACGGAGGAAGGCGAGACCGTTTTCGATGGTGCGCAGGCCGTGGTGCTGCTCAAGGACTATGAGCACAGGGGAGGAGACGAAGGGCCCGCACTCAGCGCCAAGTACCTGTGCAAGATGCCGGGCGGCGCGGCCTATTGGGTCATCGTCGACTCGGCCTTCGGCGAGTCACCGGCCCAGGCGGAGATCTGCGAGCTGATCCAGGCCGAGGTGGACGATGTGCTGACAACCTATCCTTATTTGAAGCACCTCCATGCGCATCTCCAGCGTGGTGCCCACGCGCCTGTGGCCGCCGCTCATGTCGAACCTTAGCTCGCAAGCGATGCGCATCTCCTCGCTCGCCCTCGCTGCAGTGCTTCTCGCGGCAGCCGGCGCGCCGCTGCACGCCCAGACCCTCTACAAATCCATTGGCCCCGATGGCAAGGTCGTCTACAGCGACCAGCCACCGACGACGGGCAAACTGGAAAAGACCCTGGATGTGCAGACCCTTCCCAATACGGCCATTCCGCCGGAGGTTCTGAAGGAGATGGAGCGGTTGAAGAAGGAGGGCAAGACGACAGCGGCCGCGCCCCTCGGCGGAACAGTTCTGTTCAGCGCGACCTGGTGCGGGTATTGCCGCCAGGCCAAGGCCCACCTCGCGCAGCGAGGCATCACTTATCGCGACTTCGACATCGACACGCCAGACGGGCGAACGGCTTTCGTGCAGTTTGCCGGCGGCGGCGGTGTGCCCTTCTTGATCAAGAACGGTGAAAAGCTGCGTGGCTACAGCCGCGATGGTTACGAGGCACTGCTCGCGCGCCGGTGACCTGCCTCAACCGCCGGCCTGCGCCAGCCATTGCGGCACGAGCCGGGCCAGGGTTTCGGGGGGCGCCAGCGCTGCAGACAGCTGCAGGCCCAGCCTGAGCGCCGCCTCACGCAGTCGCGCCGGCGGGTCGACCAGATCCAGCGCCGCCGCCCCGTTCTGCTTGGACAGCTTGTGTCCATCCGCCGCCATCACCAGCGGCGTGTGCAGATAGCGCGGCGTGGGCAGGCCCAGCGCCCGCTGCAGCGCGATCTGTCGTGGCGTGTTGTCCGCCAGGTCTTCGCCACGAACGACATCGGTGATGCCTTGTTCGGCATCGTCGACGACGACGGCAAGCTGGTAGGCCCATAGGCCGTCCGCGCGCTTCAGCACGAAGTCGCCGACCTCGGTTTCCAGGTCCTGGCTGTGGGTGCCCAGGTGGCGGTCCTGCCAGTCGATGCGGCCCTCCGCACGAAAGCGCCAGGCGCGCACCGGTCTGCCCTGCGTGCCATTGCGGCAGGTACCGGGGTAGATCAGTTCGCCATGCTTGGCCCTGGGGCCGGCGGCCGCCGCGATCTCGGCGCGTGTGCAGGCGCAGCCATAGACGTGGCCGGACGTGATCAGCTTCTCCAATGCGGCCTGGTAAAGCTCGCCGCGGCGTGATTGCCAGACCGGTGGTTCATCGGGCACCAGGCCCAGCGCCGTGAGCTGGCCCAGGATGATCTCGTCCATCCCGGGCGGGCAGCGCGGGCCGTCAACGTCTTCGATACGCACCAGCCACTGGCCGCCGTGGGCGCGCGCATCCAGCCAGCTGGCCAGCGCGGCCACCAGCGAGCCGGCATGCAGGGGGCCGGTGGGCGAGGGCGCGAAGCGGCCGCGATAGCTCAAAGCAGCAGCCCTTCGTGCTGTTCGAGCAGCGCCTTGCGCGTGGTCTCGCTGCGCAGCTTGTCCACCCACCAGGCCAGGGCCTTGCCCGGCGTCTGGCCGGTGTCGCGCCAGGCGTAATGCATCTTGCCGGCGCGGCGGCCCTCGTAGGTGGCCTTGCGCACGAGGCGGCCGGCCTCGATGTGGCGGCGCACCATGGGCACCGGCAGCGAGCCGCAGCCCAGGCCGCGCATCATGGCCTCCAGCTTGATGGCCAGCGACGGCACCGTCAGCACGTCCTGGCCGGGCAGCAGGCCGACGCTGAGCGGCGCCATCAGCCGGGCGCTGTCGGCCACGGCAATGATGCGGTGCTCGGCGATCTGGCTGGCCGTCAGCGGTTCGGGCAGGTTGGCCAGCGGGTGGTGGGGCGCGATGCAGAAGGCGAACTCCAGCTCACCCGCGATCTCGCAGTGGATGCCGCTGTTCTGCAGCTGGCCTGGCACACCGATGGCCACGTCGGCCTGGCCATGCAGCAGGGCCTCCCAGGTGCCGGCCAGCACCTCCACGCGCAGCTTGAGCCGGGTCGGCGGTGGGCCGCCGCCGTCGATCTTCTCGGCGTAGAAGGCTTCCATCAGGTCGAACAGGGCGCGGCGGGCGATGGCGTCGTCCACGGCGAGGGTCAGCTCGCTCTCCCAGCCGGTGGAGATGCGGCGCACGCGGTTGGCGACGGCGTCCAGTTCCTGCAGCAGGCGCCGGCCCTCGTGCAGCAGCTCCTGGCCGGCCGCGGTCAGCACGGCCTGGCGGGAGCTGCGGTCGAACAGCAGCACGTCGAGCGCATCTTCCAGCTGGCGCACTGAATAGGTCAGCGCCGAGGGCACCCGGCCCATCTCGCGGGCCGCGGCGGCAAAGCTGCCGGTGCGGGCGATGGTGTCCATCATGGACAGGGCCTCGGGGGTCAGCGCGCGGCGCTTGTCTTGGGGGTTCGACATCCGTTCAGTCTATTTGAACGGTGTCCTCAGAGCCGCTTGTCGATGGCGGTGACCCTGGCTCCTACATTGACTCCATCGCAAGCAAACCAAGGAGCCCAGCATGCAAAACCAGGTGATGCAACTGATCAAGTCCAGCGACCGCGGCTACGCCGACCACGGCTGGCTGAAGTCCTTCCACAGCTTCTCCTTCGCCGACTACTACGACCCGGCCCGCATGGGCTTTGGCGCCCTGCGCGTCATCAACGAGGACAAGGTGGCCGCCGGCAAGGGCTTCGGCACTCACGGCCACCGCGACATGGAGATCATCAGCTATGTGCTCTCGGGCGAACTGGCGCACAAGGACAGCATGGGCAACGGCGAGGTCGGCGGTGCCAACGCCGGCGTCATCCGCCCCGGTGACGTGCAGCGCATGAGTGCCGGCACCGGCGTGATGCACAGCGAGTTCAACCACGCCAAGGACGAGACGACGCACTTCCTGCAGATCTGGATTCAACCGGATGCACGCGGCATTGCGCCGAGCTATGAGCAGAAGCATTTCGACGCGACCTCCAAGCGCGGCCAGCTGCGCCTCGTCGCTGCCAACGATGGCGCGCAAGGCTCGGTGACCATCCACGCCGACGCGCGCCTGTATGCCGGCCTCTTCGACGGCGCGGAACAAGCGGAGCTCGAACTGGCGCCCGGTCGCCTCGCCTACGTGCACCTCGTGCGCGGCGCGCTTAGCGTGAATGGACAAGACCTGACAACCGGTGATGCCTTGCAGATTCGCGAAACATCGCGCCTCGCGTTGACGGCCGGCAAGGATGCTGAAGTTCTGGTCTTCGACCTCGCGGCCTGAGTTCTCTCCACCCCACCCACACAGAAAGTCCTCCATGAGCAAGATCGTTGTCGTCTACCACTCCGGCTACGGCCACACCAAGCGCGTCGCCGAGACCGTCGCCGAGAGCGCTGGCGCCAAACTCATCGCCATCGATGCCGAGGGCAACATCACCGACGCCGATTGGGAAGCGCTGGCCGGGGCCGACGCCATCGTCTTCGGCTCGCCCACCTACATGGGCGCCGCCAGCTGGCAGTTCAAGAAGTTTGCCGACGCCTCCAGCAAGGTCTGGTTCACCCAGGGCTGGAAGGACAAGCTGGCCGCCGGCTTCACCAACAGCGCGTCGATGAACGGCGACAAGCTGTCGACGCTGCACTACTTCTTCACGCTGAGCCAGCAGCACTCCATGCTGTGGGTGGGCACCGGCATGATGCCGTCCAACAAGAAGAGCTCGACGCGTGACGACATCAACTACGTCGCCTCCTTCGGCGGCCTGATGACCACCTCGCCGAGCGACGCGTCGCCCGCCGAGATGGCCGCCGGCGACTTTGCGACCGCCAAGGTCTTTGGCGAGCGCATCAAGACGGTGGCCGCCCGCCTCGCGCGCTAAACCAGGCCGAGATCGCGCGCACTGGCCCCGGGGAAGACCGTGGCCAGCTGCGCGTCGTTCAGGCCGTACATGCGGCGCATCAGGCCGCCGAACAGGGCGCGGTACTCGTTGAGCACCGGGTAGTCGCGGTTCTGGAACAGCGTGGAGGCCTTGACCTCCACCTGTTCGCCGGCAATGCGCCCGCCCTTCACGCCGCCGCCCAGCACCCAGTAGGCGCTGCCGTGGCCGTGGTCGGTGCCGCGGTTGCCGTTCTCGCGGAACGTGCGGCCGAACTCGCTGACCACCACCACCACGGTGTTGTTCCACTGCGGCCCCATCTCGTCGGCGAATGTCGCCAGGCCCTTGCCCAGTTCGCCCAGGCGGTTGGCGAGCTGGCCGGTCGCGCCGCCTTCGCCGACATGGGTGTCCCAACCGCCGACGTCGATGAAGCCCAGCGTGACGCGCTCGCGCATCAGCCGCGCGATGCGGCGCGCCTCCAGCGCAAAACCCTTGGCCGCGATGGCACCGCGGCTGGCCGCTTCCATCTCGCCAGCCATTTCCCGCGAGACCTCGTCGCGCACCTCGAAGCCGCCGCTGACCGTGCCGGCCAGGCGGGTGTGGGCATACATGCCGGCGATGACCTGGGCCTGGGGCCCGCTGATGGCCGGCTTGCCCAGGTCGCGCAGCGCCTGGTTGGCGACGGGCAGATTGCCGCGCAGGATCAGCGGCACCTGGTCGGTGAAGGCCATGGCTTCCAGACGGGAGCCCGCACCGAGCACGCCGGCCAGGCGATTCATGAAGCCGCTGCGGAAGTCGCGCGAGCCCTCGTCCGGCTGGCCCAGTTCGATATGGTCCTGCGTCTCGAAGTGGCTGCGCGTCGTGTCGTTGGTGCCGGCAAAGGGCACGAAGGCGGCCTGCTGCTTCAGCCACAGCGGGTGGATGCTGTCGGCCACCGCGGGTGCGAGGCCCCAGTCGGCGTCCAGCGGCAGCGCCACCGACTTGGCGATGGCGATATTGGGCCGCGCCTCGTAGTAGAAGCTCGACGACGTCGGCACCAGCAGATTGGCGGCGTCGTAGGCGCCGCGCAGGAAGACGACAAGCAGGCGGGGCGTGTCAGGTGCAGCGGCCCAGAGTCGGGTGGGCAGCAGCGTGGCACCCAGGCCGAGTTGGAGCAGAAGGCGTCGGTCCATCACATCACCTGTGCATGAAGTCGGGGGAGGCCAGCAGGTAGGTGTTCCATTCCTGCGGCGACGTGGCCTGGGCCAGGGCCTGCTGCGTGGCCGTGGCCAGGCGCGGCGCGATGCCCTCGTAGTACAGCGGGTGGGCAATCTGCGGGAAGGCGGGCCTGTCCTTGGCCTCGCCGTCGACCTTGAAGAGGCCGGCACTGCCGCTGCCGATGGCCCGGGCGATCTCGAAGCGCGTCGTCATCTGGCCCGGGCCGGCCCAGGCGCTCTCGTCCATGGCATAGCCATCGGGCGTCTGGCGGTTGTAGGGCGCCTGGCCGAGGCGGTAGAGCCAACCGATCATGGGGCCGGTGTTCAGCACCACCTTGTCGGCATAGGCCAGGCGCACGGCCGAGACGACATAGTGCGTCGGGTCCTTGAACTTGCGGCCCAGCGACGCCTCGAACTCCGGCGCGCCGACCATGGCGCGCAGCACCTCGGCGATGCGGCCATCGCTCTGCAGCCAGCGCTCGGCCATGCGTTCGACCAGGGCCGGTGGCGGCTCGTCGGCGATGAAGTACTGGGCCAGCTTGCGCGACACGAAGTGCGCCGTGCTCGGATGCTTGGCCAGCAGGTCCAGCACCTGCTCCAGTTCCGCCTCGCCCTGGCCCTTGACGGTGATGCCGAGCAACTGCTTGTCGCCGAAGTCATGCCGGGCGGGGTTGAACTCCATCAGCCCATCGCGACGGTACTGGGCTTCCTGCGCCGGCTTGAGCTTGGGCTTGTTGTCGGTCGCGTTCACGCCCAGGCCGGTCAGCACGCGGGCCAGCTCCTGCACGTCGCGCTGGCTGTAGCCGCCACCCACGCCCAGGGTGTGCAGCTCGAGCAACTCGCGCGCGTAGTTCTCGTTGATGCGGTTGGCCGCGTTCTGCTCGTTGTCGAGATAGCGCAGCATGGCCGGGTGGTGGGCCGTGTAGCCGAGCAGGTCGCGGAAGCGCCCGAGGGAGCGCTCGCGCAGGCCCTGCTCGTAGTCGCCCACCATGACGCGCAGATTGTTCTTGTACTGGTGGACGTTGAAGTGGTTGAACCAGAACCAGCTCAGCTGCTCCTGCACCTGGTTGGGCGAGTACAGCGCATTCAGCAGCTGCCGCGTCGAGGCCTCTCGGGCCAGCTTGGTCAGGGCCTGCTGGTAGTTCTTCTGCGCCTCCGCCTTGGCCGCGTCCTCGGTCAGCGCGTCGGCGGCCTTGCGCTGGGCTTCCATCTGCTGCACCAGCGGCAGCAGCGGCTGGGTGATGGAAAGTGCCTGGATCTGTGCCTTGGCGGCCTCGGGTAATGCCGCTGTGTCGACGGGTTTGAGCTGGGCGTCGAGCCAGGCCTCGCGGCCCTTGGCCTGCACGGCCTTGAGGTCGGTGCTGCTGGCGCCCCAAGTGAGACGGTCCAGCCAGAGCGTGTCTTGGGCTGGACCGTGTGCGGAGGTGGCCGGTGGCGGCGCCGTGGCGCAGCCAGCAAGGCTGATGAGCAGAGCGGTGCTGAGCGCGAGTTTTCTCATGGCGGCCTCATGATGAGGCCGCTCAACGCCCGCTGTCGAGACGGGGATGACCGGAGCAACAAGACTTCACATCTTGTCGGTCCAGTGAGTCGGCGCGTTACTTGGAACCCGGTGCGTAGATCTGGTCGAATACGCCGCCGTCGTCGAAGTGGGTCTTCTGGGCCTGGCGCCAGTTGCCGAAGTACTCGTCCAGCGTGAAGAGCTTGACCGGACCGAACTGCTTGGCGAACTTGGCCGCGACCTTGGCGTCACGCGGGCGGTAGTAGTTCTTGGCCGCGATCTCCTGGCCCTCGGGGCTGTAGAGGTAGTTCAGATAGGCCTCGGCCTGCTTGCGCGTGCCGCGCTTGTCGACGACCTTGTCGACGATGGCGACCGGCGGCTCGGCCAGTATGGACACGCTGGGCGTGACGATCTCGAACTTGTCCGGGCCGAGCTCCTTGACGGCCAGATAGGCCTCGTTTTCCCAGGCGATCAGCACGTCGCCGATGCCGCGCTCCACGAACGTCGTCGTCGAGCCGCGGGCGCCCGAGTCCAGCACCTTGGTGTTGGCGTAGATGCGCTTGACGAAGTCCTTGGCCGAATCCGGCGTGCCACCATTCTTCAGCGCATAGCCCCAGGCTGCCAGGTAGTTCCAGCGCGCACCGCCGCTGGTCTTGGGGTTGGGCGTGATGACGTCGACACCGCTGCGGGCCAGGTCGGGCCAGTTGCTGATCTTCTTCGGGTTGCCCTTGCGCACCAGGAAGACGATGGTCGACGTGTAGGGGCTGGCGTTGTTGGGCAGCTTCTTCTGCCAGTCCAGCGGCAGCAGCTTGTGGTCGGCCACGGCGTCGATGTCATAGGCCAGGGCCAGCGTGACGACGTCGGCCTCCAGCCCGTCGATGACCGCGCGGGCCTGCTTGCCCGAGCCGCCGTGCGAGGCCTTGACGCTGACGGTCTCGCCGGTCTTGGCCTTCCACTGCGCCGCGAAGGCCTTGTTGAAGTCCTGGTAGAGCTCGCGCGTCGGGTCGTAGGAGACGTTCAGCAGCGAGGTCTGTGCCAACGCGCCGGTGGCGGCGATGGCAAGGGAAAGTGCGGTGAGAAGGCGGCGCATGAGCAGTGGCTGGAGTGAGGACGTTCACTCTAGGCAAGGCCAGCACCCTGGGCAAAGAAGAAGAACGTACTAGCTCATGCAGGCCTTGCTCGGGCCTGGCGCTGTCAGCGCGCGGATCGGCGGCGGCTGAGCAGCAGCCCGCCCAGCGCGGCCGCGGCCAGCGCCCAGGTGCCGGGCTCCGGCAGGCTGCCGGTGATGCGGGCCTGGGTGACCATATTGTCCCGGCCGCCGTTGGCGCCCAGGTTGACGAGGCCGGAAATGAAATTGCTGTTGTTGCCGGTGCTGACGGTGTCGCCGACATGCCAGTTGGCCAGGAAAGCCGATTGGCCGGTGTAGCTGAACACCAGCGCCGTGCTGCCGCCGAAGTCGTGCAGGGCATCCAGCGAGAGCTGTGGCGCCACGGCCGTCGCCAGATTGCCCAGCGTCGTGTCGAACAGGTTCAGGTTGAAGCGCGCATTGCCCGTGAAGGGGTGGGCGGCGTCGGCGGTCCAGGAGGCGGTCCAGGCGCCGCTGGCGTCCCATTGCAGTTGAACGCCCACGACGTCGCCGACGGGGCTGGCGTCACCCGCGGGGTCGCTCCATTGCAGGCTGAGCGGCCCGGCGGCGGCCAGTTGGGTGCTCAGCGCGACGGCGAGCAAGGCGACAAGGCGTTTCATGGCGAGCTCCTCCAGACTTCGTGGCTTGAGCCTAAGCCAGCCTGCGAGGGCCGTGTGCGCCGGTGGTCGGCCAGGAATAGCCGGCCAGGCGCCCGGATGCGCCGGGCGTGACAAGCTTGGCGCCCTTCGGCCGCCACCCCCGGAAATGCGGGGTGACAGCCCGGATCAGGCCGCGAGTGCCAGCACCTGCCCCTCGGTTTCGGGGTTCTGGTGGCGCGCGGCGTCCACGACCTCGCGCCGCAGCGGCGAGGCGAAGGTCTGGATGAACTCGTAGACGTAGTCGCGCAGGTAGGCGCTGCGGCGCACGGCCAGGCGCGTCATGTTGTCCGCGAACAGATGGCGGGCGTCGAGGGCGCGCAGGTGGCGGTCGCGCTCGTCATCGAAGGCGATGGCCGCGACGATGCCCACGCCCAGGCCCAGCTCCACATAGGTCTTGATGACGTCGGCGTCCATCGCGCTGAGCACGATGTGGGGCGTCAGTTGGGCCGCGGCGAAGGCCTCGTCGATGTGGGAGCGGCCGGTATAGCCGGGCTCATAGGTGACGATGGGGAATTGCGCCAGGCGGGCCAGCGTCAGCGGGCCGTCCAGCAGCGGGTGGTCGGGCGGCACGACGACCGAGTGCGTCCAGCGGTAGCAGGGCAGGGCGACGAGTTCGGGGTATTGCGCCAGCGCCTCGGTCGCGATGCCGACATCGGCCTCGCCGTCGAGCAGCAGGCGGGCGATCTGCTGAGGCGAGCCCTGCTGCAGATGCAGGCTCACGTCCGGGTGATGGGCGCGGAAGTCGCGCACGGCGGGCGGCAGCGCATAGCGGGCCTGGCTGTGCGTGGCGGCGATGCGCAGGCGCCCGCTGCCGGCCTGGGCGAAGTCGTCGGCCGCGCGCTTGAGGTTCTCGGCCTCCTGCAGCAGGCGCTCGATGACGGGCAGCACCTGCTCGCCCGGCTCGGTCAGCCCCGTCAGGCGCTTGCCGACGCGCACGAAAAGCTCGATGCCGAGTTCATCCTCCAGCTCGCGGATCTGGCGGCTGACGCCGGGCTGCGAGGTATGCAGGGCCTGAGCGACTTCGGTCAGGTTGAAGCCGCGGCGCTGGGCCTCACGGACGGAACGGAGCTGCTGGAAGTTCATGCGAGGCGATTCTGCGAATTGCACCTGCATCTGTCGTCGAACTATTCGCCATATCGATATTCGCTTCTTGCCGGGTTGTCCCACTAAAGTTGGCATTCCCACGCATAAGGACGCTAGCGATGACGCAACCGACCGATATCCCCGCGCAGGCCTGGCCCCTGTTCGACCGCTATGTGCATGGCGATCTGAGCCGCCGTGGTTTTCTGGAGCAGGCCGCGGCCTTCACCGGCGGCCCGGCCGGGGCCGCAGCGCTGCTGGCCACGCTCAGCCCCAATTTCGCCGCCGCCCAGCAGGTCAAGCCAGATGACCCGCGCTTGCTGATCCGCCGCCAGTCCTTCCCGTCGCCCGACGGCAACGGCCAGGTGCAGGGCTATCTCGCCAAGCCCGCGAGTGCGGCGGGCAAGCTGCCGGCCGTGCTGGTCGTGCACGAGAACCGCGGCTTGAACCCGCACATCGAGGACATCGCCCGCCGCGTGGCGCTGGCCGGCTACGTGGCCTATGCGCCCGACGCGCTGGCGCCGCTGGGCGGCTACCCGGGCGACGAGGACAAGGCGCGTGAGCTGTTCGGCAAGCTCGACGCGCCCAAGACGCGCGCCGATATCGTCGCTGCGGCCCGTGGCCTGCTGGCCGTGCCCGACGGCAATGGCAAGCTCGGTGTCGTCGGCTTCTGCTGGGGCGGCTCGCTGTCCAACTACGTCGCCACGCAAGTGCCGGAGCTGGCCGTGGCTGTGCCCTTTTACGGCGGCGCGCCGGCGCTGGAGGACGTGCCGCGCATCAAGGCGCGGCTGCTGCTGAATTACGCGGGCAACGACGAGCGCGTCAACGCCAGCTGGCCAGCCTATGAGGCCGCGCTGAAGGCGGCCGGTGTGCGCTACGAGCAGTTCGTCTACGCCGGCACCCAGCACGGCTTCAACAACGACACGACGCCGCGCTATGACGCCGCTGCGGCACAGCTGGCCTGGGAGAGGACGCTGGCGGTATTCAAGTCAACGCTCAGCTAGGGCTCGCGCGCGGTCACAGGATGCCGCAACGTCGCAGGCGCGATACGCTTGCGGCTCCCGAGGCCCGACGCGAGCGCGCCATGACACAGCATCGAATCAGACGCGACAGGATGGCATCCCGGGTCCGACGGGCCAGCGCCGCACGGTGGCTGGCGGTGCTGGCTGGCGTGAGCCTCATGAGTCTTTTGGGTGCTTGCGGTGCCCCCGGCTCTGCCACGGCCCCCGCGGCGGCGCCGGTCCCGGCCACAGTGCCTGCACCGCCGCCGGCCCCGGTGCCACCCCCCACGCTGCCGTTCGATGCCGCCGTGCTGCGCGCCGCCACGGCTTTGCTCGGCGATGCGCAGCCGGCAGAGGCCCGCGAGCTGGTGATCGATCCGCTGGTGGACGGCGTCACCGGGCTGCAGTCGAATGCCACGCAGACGATGGGCGCGCAACTGGTCAAGCTGATAGCCCAGCAGTACCCGCGCTACAGCGTCAAGCCGTTCAACCCGGTCAACGTCGTGCGCGGGCCGCTGATCCTGACCGGGACCTTCACCGGCGTGAATGCCGAGCGCAAGAGCGAGGGCAAGCGCGAAGCCTTCCGGATCTGCCTTGCCCTGGCGGACCTGAAGACCGGCAAGCTGGTCAGCAAAGGCCTGGCCTTCGCGTTGCCCGAGGGCGTGGACACGACGCCGTTGCCGCTGTTCGCCGATTCACCGGCCTGGGCGCCGGACGATGCCACCACCGGCTATGTGCGCACCTGTCAAGGCACCAAGCCCGGCGACGCCATCCACCCTTTGTATATCGACCGCATCGTGACGGCTGCGACCATCGCTGAAGCCAGCGAGGCCTACGCCGCCAAGCGCTATGCGCAAGCTGCCACGCTGTTCGAGACGGCGCTGGCCAGCCCCGGCGGCAACCAGTTGCGCGTGCACACGGGGCTGTACCTCACCCGGATGCGGCTCGGCCAGCGGTCGGCGGCGGCCAAGGCCTTCGGCGACATCGTCGAGCAAGGGCTCGACCAGAAGCGGCTGGGCGTGAAGGTGCTGTTCAAGCCCGGCACTGCGGCGATCTGGTCGCCGCCGGGCACCACGGCGCTGCCTTACGCGATGTGGATGGGCGAGATCGGCAGGCGCGCTGCGGCGCGGCCGAGTTGCCTGGACGTGGTCGGCCACACGAGCGCAAGCGGCGCCGAGCCGGTGAACGAAAGGATTTCGCTGCTGCGCGCGGAGATGGTCGCGGGCGAGTTGAAGCGGGTGGCACCCAAGCTGACGCCGCGACTGGCCAGCAGCGGCGTCGGCTCCAGGCAGGCGCTGATCGGCAACGGCCGCGACGACCTGTCCGACGCGCTCGACCGGCGGGTCGAGTTCCTCGTCCACGGTTGTTGAACCCTCAGCTTCATCTCAGACGGCGAAGGCCCACTCGCGGAACTCGGCGTGGCGTGGCCTTTGCTCGGCGGCGGCGCGCGCTCGCGCAGCTTCGATCCAGCTCTTGGCGATCGGAAAGGGGCCGAAGCCGGCCTCGGCATTGATGTGGCCGACCGGTCCGAGATTGCTGTAGCTGGCACCCCAACGATGCGCCCAGCGCGCGGCGCTGGCAGCGCTCATCCAGGGGTCGGTGCTGCTGGCGATCAGGCGCGAGCGGCGTGGCAGGCGCTGGTGGGGCAATGACTCGGCGACGCCGAATTTGTCGGGCTCGGCCGGGGCGACGAAGAGGGCCTCGCGGATGGGCGAGTCCGGGTGGTCGGCCAGGTGGCGAGCCAGGGCCAGGCAGCCGAAGCTGTGGGCCACGGCCAGCCATTCGCCCTGTCCATTGATGTTGCCGCGACCTCCAGCGTGCGCTGGATGCGCTCGGCCCAGCGCTCCAGTTCGGGTTTGCTGGGGTCGCGCTGCGTGACGCGGCGGGCGTCGCGGTACTGGCCTTGCAGCCAGGTCTGCCAATGCGCCGGGCCGCTGTCGTTCAGGCCCGGGATGATGAGGACGCGGGGCGCGCTGTAGGCCATGTCGGGCTCCTCGTCAGAGCGTCGCGATCGACACCTCGGTGGACTTGACCAGCGCGACGACCTCGCGGCCGACTTCGAGGCCAAGGTCCTTGACCGAGCGCGTCGTGATGACCGAGGTGACGACATCGCCACTGCGCGTGACGACATCGACTTCCGAGACGACCGGGCCTTCGATGATTTCCTTGATCGTGCCGCGGAACTGGTTGCGGACGTTGATGGCGGTGATGGTCATGCGGAATTCCTTGGTGGCTGCGGGATGAGGGCAGTGTGGCCAAGGGGTCCGCCGAGCGGAAGGAATCGAAACGCAGCAGCCCATGCGGGCTGCGTATATCAACCTTGCGGCGAGTCGTCCTTCAGCAGCACCAGGCAATCGGCGGTGGAGCCGTCCGGCGCAGGATGGGCGATGCAGTTGCGGTAGGCAGCGCGCCATGCGTCGGGCCCGGCGGCGGGCGCGTCGAAGCGCAGCGGCGCGTCGACCGCGACCACGTCGCGGCCAGGCTGGGTGGGCACCAGCTCATAGGCGCCGACGCCAGCGATGGCGATGATGGCGCAGACCCAGAGCATGCGCTGACGATGGGCGGCCTTGTCGGAGAAGGATGACATGTCGAACTCCCGCCGGCGTTTGCGACAGCGGTGCCCGTACCGGCGACAGACACCTGTTTGTCCAAACGTAGTCGGTGGCGGGAAGCGGACATCCCCTAGGTCCCCAATCTTGGGGACGCGGGCCTCCTCATGACTGAGGAGCCGGTGCTCAGATGCCGGCGCCGGCCTCGAACAGGCTCAGCCGCGCCGCGCTCAACTTCACGCGCTGGCCGCCTTGCAGGCGCAAGGACTCAGCCTCTTCGCGAGTCAATTCGGCTTCCAGCGGTTGGCCGTCCGGGCCGATCAGCTCGACACGCGCGCTCGCGCCA
Organism: Roseateles sp. P1_C1_2; assembly: GCF_056406535.1. Taxonomy (NCBI): domain Bacteria; kingdom Pseudomonadati; phylum Pseudomonadota; class Betaproteobacteria; order Burkholderiales; family Sphaerotilaceae; genus Roseateles; species Roseateles sp. P1_C1_2. The sequence goes on along the minus strand of NZ_JBFUAB010000006.1, from coordinate 217,342 downwards.
AAGGACAGCACGCGCTCCACGGTGGCCGACAGGCCCTGGGCCGACTCGTCGGTCAGGATCTGCAGCTCGTGCGGCCGCGCATAGGCCTGCACCTCGCCGTCGCCGTGGGCGCCCTGGTGCGGCAACTGATGCTCGCCCATGTGCAGCACGCCACCGCGGGCCTGGCCGACGAAGCGGTTGACCGCGCCGAGGAAGCCGTAGACGAAGGGCGTCGCCGGGCGCTCGTAGACCTCCTGCGGCGTGCCGACCTGCTCGACACGGCCATGGTCCATCAGCACGATGCGGTCGGCCACTTCCAGGGCCTCGTCCTGGTCGTGGGTGACGAAGATGCTGGTGATGTGCAGCTCGTCGTGCAGGCGACGCAGCCAGCGGCGCAGCTCCTTGCGCACCTTGGCGTCGAGTGCGCCGAAGGGCTCGTCCAGCAGCAGCACGCGCGGCTCGACGGCGAGCGCACGGGCCAGCGCGATGCGCTGGCGCTGGCCACCGGACAGCTGCGGCGGGAAGCGGTCACCCAGCCAGTCGAGCTGCACCAGCTTGAGCAGCTCGGTGACGCGCTTCTTGATCTCGGCTTCGGGCAGGCGCTGCTTCCTGGGTTTCACGCGCAGGCCGAAGGCGACGTTGTCGAACACCGTCATGTGGCGGAACAGCGCGTAATGCTGGAAGACGAAGCCGACCTGGCGCTCGCGCACATGGGTGTCGGAAGCGTCCTGGCCGTCCAGCAGCACACGGCCGCGGTCGGCCTGCTCGAGGCCGGCAATGATGCGCAGCAGCGTCGTCTTGCCGCAGCCCGAGGGGCCGAGCAGGGCGACGAGTTCGCCGGTCGGGAAGTCCAGCGACACGTCACCGAGGGCGGTGAAGCTGCCGAAGCTCTTGTGGATGTTTTGGACTTGAATTCCCATCACGCTTCCTTGGCCGACTGGCTGGCACGCCACTCGATGAATTGCTTGATCACCAGCGTCACCAGCGCGAGCAGCGCCAGCAGTGAGGCCACGGCGAAGGCGGCCGCGAACTGGTATTCGTTGTAGAGGATCTCGACGTGCAGCGGCAGCGTGTTGGTCAGGCCGCGTATGTGGCCGGACACGACCGACACCGCGCCGAACTCGCCCATGGCGCGCGCATTGCAAAGGATGACGCCGTACAGCAGGCCCCACTTGATGTTGGGCAGCGTGACGCGGCGGAAGGTCTGCCAGCCGCTGGCGCCGAGCACGGTGGCGGCCTCTTCCTCGTCCTTGCCTTGCGCCTGCATCAGCGGGATCAGCTCGCGGGCGACGAAGGGGAAGGTGACGAAGACGGTCGCCAGCACGATGCCGGGCACGGCGAAGATGATCTTCACGTCATGCGCCTGCAGCCAGGGGCCGAACCAGCCCTGGGCGCCGAAGATCAGCACATACATCAGGCCGGCCACGACGGGCGAGACCGAGAAGGGCAGGTCGATCAGCGTGATCAGCAGCTGCTTGCCGCGGAACTCGTGCTTGGCGATCAACCATGACGCACTCAGGCCGAACACCAGGTTGAACGGCACCGCGATGGCCGTAGCGATCAGGGTGAGCTTGATGGCGGAGAAGGTTTCCTCTTCGGCGATGGACGTGAAGTACACCTCCCAGCCCTTGCGCAACGCCTCGGTGAAGACGGCCACGAGGGGCAGCAGCAGGAAGATGGCGAAGAAGCTCAAGCCCAGTGCCAGCAGCGCGAACCGCACGGCGGGGGATTCGCGCGTGGCGGGGTTGTCCTGGTACTTGGCTCTGGCGCGAGCCGGGGCGAGATGCAGTGCGGTACTCATTTGCGCCCACCCCGCTGCGAACTCCAGGCCTGCAGGCCGTTGATGATGAGCAGCAGCACGAAGCTGGCGATCAGCATGACGGCGGCGATGGCCGTGGCGCCCACGTAGTCGTATTGCTCCAGCTTGGCGATGATCATCAGCGGCGTGATCTCGCTGACCATGGGGATGTTGCCGGCGATGAAGATGACCGAGCCGTATTCGCCAACGGCGCGCGCAAAGGCCAGCGCGAAGCCGGTCAGCAGGGCCGGCAGCAGCGTCGGCAGCACGACATAGCGGAAGGTGGTCCAGCGCTGGGCGCCCAGCGACGCGGCGGCCTCCTCCAGCTCGGTCTCCATGTCCTCCAGCACCGGTTGCACGGTGCGCACGATGAAGGGCAGGCCGATGAAGATCAGCGCCAGCAGGATGCCCAGCGGCGTGAAGGCGATCTTGATGTCGTACTTGGCGAAGAGGGAACCGACCCAGCCGTTGGGCGCGTACAGCGCCGTCAGCGCGATGCCGGCCACGGCCGTGGGCAGGGCGAAGGGCAGGTCGATCAGCGCATCGACGAGCTTCTTGCCCGGGAACTCATAGCGCACGATGCACCAGGCCAGGATGAGGCCGAAGAAGAGATTGATGAAGGCGGCGATCAGCGAGGCCCCGAAGCTGAGCTTGTACGAGGCCATCACGCGCGGTGCCGTGGCGGCAGCCCAGAAGGCGTCTAAGCCATGGCCCGAGGACTTCAGGAAGACGGCGGCCAGCGGCACCAGCACGATCAGCGACAGATAGAACAGCGTGAAGCCCAGCGTCGGTGCGAATCCGGGCAGCACGCGGCGGCGTGCCGAGAGGAAGGAAGCCATCAGCGTTTGATGCTGGCCATGACTTGGTCAAACGAGCCGCCGTCGGCAAAGTGCTGCTTGCTGACCTTGGCCCAGCCGCCCAGCGTCTGGTCGACAGTGAAGAGCTTGATGTTGGCGAAGCGCTGGGCGTGCTTCTTGAAGATGGCTGGGTCGCGCGGGCGGAAGTTGTTCCTGGCGATGATTTCCTGGCCTTCCGGTGTCCAGTGGAAGTCGAGGTAGGCCTTGGCCAGCGCGGCCGTACCCTTCTTGGCATTGACCTTGTCGACCAGGGCCACCGGGGCATCGGTCTCGATGGAGATGCTGGGGTTGACCTGCTCGAACTGGCCCTTGCCGAACTCGTTCTCGATCAGCTCCACCTCGGCCTCGAAGGTGACGAGCACGTCGCCGATGCCCCGCTGCGTGAAGGTGGTGGTGGCGCCGCGGCCGCCGCCGTCCAGCACCGGCACATTGGTCAGCACCTTGGTGACCAGTTCCTTGGCCTGGGCTTCGCTGCCGCCAGTGGCGATGACGCTGCCCCAGATGGCCAGGTAGCTGTAGCGGCCGTTGCCGGTGACCTTGGGGTTGGGGATGATGACCTGCACGCCCGGGCGGGCCAGGTCGCTCCAGTCCTTGATGCCCTTGGGGTTGCCCTTGCGCACGAGGAAGGTCATGGTGGACGAATAGGGCGCCGCGCCGTTGGGGAAGCGGCTGCGCCAGTCGGCGGGGGTCAGGCCGGCGCTGGCGAGCTGGTCCACGTCGGTGGCCTGGTTCATCGTCACGACGTCGGCTTCCAGGCCGCCGATGACGGCGCCGATCTGCTTGCTGGAGCCGCCATGGCTCTGGTTGATGACGACGGTCTGGCCCTTGGCCTTCTGTGCGGCGACAAAGGCCGGGTTGATCTGCTTGTAGAGCTCGCGCGCCACGTCGTAGGAGACGTTCAGCAGCGTGGCGTCATTGGCCAGCACCGGCAGGGCGGCGCTGGAGGCGATCAGCGCGAGAACGGTGCGGCGGGAAGGCAGGAAGAAGGGCATGGCATGGCCGTCGAATGAACGAAGCCGCGAGAGTGCCCGAAGTCGCTTATTCACCAAACGACAGTTTGCTTATTTCCTTATTCGATATGCACCAAAGCGTGGCATGGGCTTTGCTCGCCTCATGAGCATGCCGTTTGCCCAGGACACGCTCGCCACCCCGCCGGTTGCCTCGCTGGAGGCGACGCGCCGCCTGACCCTGCTGCTGGAAAGCACCGGCGAGGGCATATTCGGCATCGATATGGGTGGCCATTGCACCTTTGTGAACCGCGCTGCCTGTGAGGCCCTGGGCTGGCGCACCGAAGAAGTGCTGGGCCGCAATATGCACGAGCTGATCCATCACTCGCGCGACGACGGCGCCCACTATCCGGAGTGCGACTGCCCCATCTTCAATGCCTTCCGCCGCGGCGAGCCCTGCCGCATCGATGATGAAGTGCTGTGGCGGGCTGACGGCAGTCCCTTCCCGGCCGAGTATTCGAGCTACCCGGTCATCGAACATGGCGAGGTGCAGGGCGCCGTCGTCACCTTCGTCGACATTTCCGCCCGCCGCCGCGCCGAGGCGCTGCTGCGCGCCAGCCATGACGAGCTGGAGCAGCGCGTGGCCGACCGAACGGCCGAGCTGCGCGAGCTGGCCCACCACCTGGAGGCCATGCGCGAGACCGAGCGCAAGCGCATTGCCCGCGAGATCCATGACGAGCTGGGCTCCCTGCTCGTGGCGTTGAAGATGGACCTGGACTGGCTGGCCCGCCGTGTCGGCGACCCTGGCCTGCGCGAGCCCATGCTGGACAAATGCCAGCGCATGGGTGGCCTGGTGGACACGGCGGTGGACTCGGTCGGCCGCATCATCACGGACCTGCGCCCCAGCATCCTGGACCACCAGGGCCTGTGGGCGGCGCTGGAGTGGCAGGCGCAGGAGTTCCAGCTCGCCGGCAGCGACGAGCGGCAGGTGGACGTCAAGATGCACGTCGCGGCCGATGTCGCGCCGCCGGAAGGGGGGCTGGCGATTGCGGTGTTCCGCATCTTCCAGGAGGTGCTGTCCAACGTCGCCCGTCACGCCAGGGCCCGGCATGTGGCCATCCGCATCGACGTGGACGCGCCACCGGCACCGGTGCTCTATCTGCAGGTGCGCGACGACGGCGTGGGCGCGGCACCCGAGGCGCTGAACGACGCGCGCAGCTATGGCGTGCTGGGTATGCGCGAGCGTGCCGGCCACTTCGGGGGGCGGCTGGGCATCGAGAGTGCGCCGGGGCGGGGCACGACAGTTCGATTGGTGATGCCGCTGGAGGCGCAATGAAGCGGGCCGAGCGCCGGGCCGCCCCAAGCCGGACCGCCGTCCGCTCGGGGGACCGGCCGATGTACCCGTCGGACGAGGGGCTGACATGATTCGCGTGCTGATCTGCGACGACCACCTCATCGTCCGCCAGGGCATCAAGCAGGTGCTCGCTGAGGCGGAGGATCTGCGCGTCGTCGGCGAGGCGGCCAACGGGCCGGATGCCATCCAGCAGGTGAGGGCGTGCCAGGTCGACGTGGTGCTGCTGGACATCGCCATGCCGCAGCGTGACGGGCTGGACATCCTGAAGGCGTTGAAATCCGAGTTCCCGCGCCTGCCCGTGCTGATGCTGTCGACCTACCCCGACCGCCAGTACGCCGTGCGCAGCCTCAAGCTCGGCGCGGCCGGCTACCTGAACAAGAGCGCCCACAGCGAGCAGATGATCGACGCGGTGCGCAGCGTCGCCCGCGGCAAGCTCTTCATCACGCCCAGCGTGGCCGAGCAATTGGCCGGCGCCATCGGCGCGGGCGGCCGGCCGGCGGACGATGAGCAGCCGCTGCACGAGAAGCTGTCGCACCGCGAATACCAGGTCTTCCAGCTGCTGGCCGCCGGCCGCAGCGTGGGCGAGATCGCCGAGCAACTGGTGCTGTCACCCAACACGGTGTCCACCTACCGCGCCCGCGTGCTGGAGAAGATCGGCGTGCGCAACGACGTGGAGCTGGCGCTGTTCGCGGTGCGCATGGAGCAGGCGGGATAGGGTTGCTTCCGAAAAAGTAAAACCCTGTTTCGTTTCGGCGCGGTACATTGCCGGCCGCATGCATGACCGCGCCGGCCGGCGCACAGAAAGAACTCCATGAGCGCCACCCAGCCAATCGCCGAAGCCTTCACCACCGCCCGCGCCGCCGGCCGCGCCATCGAGGCCTACCCCGGCACGCCGCCCGCGACGCTGGCCGAGGCCTATGCGATCCAGGCCGCGGCGATCGCCCGCTGGCCCGATGCGGTCAAGGGCTGGAAGGTCGCCCGCGTGAACCCCGCGTTCGYGGCGCAATTCCCTGAGGAGCGCCTCATCGGCCCCGCCTTCGCCCCCAACGTCCACCACGTGGCGCAGGGCGGCACGGCGAGCTGCCCCGTGTTCGAAGGCGGCTTCGCGGCCGTCGAGGCCGAGGTCGTCATCGTCGTCGCGGCGGATTCGCCGGCCGGCAAGAGCGACTGGACGGCGGAGTCCGTCCTCCCGCTGGTGGCGTCCATGCACATCGGCGTCGAAGTGGCGAGCAGCCCGCTGGCCACGCTGAACGACATCGGCCCCGGCGCCGTCATCTCCGACTTCGGCAACAACTGGGGCGTTGTCGTCGGCGCCGAGATCGCCAACTGGCGCGAACTGGAAACCATTGACGTCGAGACCTTCATCGACGGCCAGTCCGTCGGTACTGGCAAGGTCGCCATCAAACCCGGGCCTCTCGGCGCGCTCGCCTTCACGCTGAACAAGCGCGCCCAGCAGGGTGAAATTTTGCGTGCCGGCGACGTCATCTCGACCGGCATGATCACCGGCGTGCACGACATCCGCATCGGCCAGCAGTCGCGGCATGTGTTTGCGGGCGCGGGCGAAGTGCTGGTGCAGATCACCCGCGCCGTGGCCGCTGCGGCCTGAGGCGCTGCTGCCCAATGAAAACCGCCCCGGTGCAGGTCTGCAACCGGGGCGAGCCGCCGAGGCGGTAACCGAGGTTTAGGCTTGCTGCTTGCGGCGGCGCGTGACCAGCCCGGCAGCCAACAGGCCCAGGAAGGCCACCGACCAGGTCGACGGCTCGGGAATGGCGAACTGCGAGTAGATCTGCGACGTCGTCAGCTCATAGGCCGAATTGGCCAGCACGTCGACGTTGACGTTCCAGCCGATGGCGTCGAAGGCCGCCAGGTCCAGCGCGGTGACCGAATCCATCTTGCCGCCGCAGATGTAGGGGTTCATGACGCCCAGGAAGCCGTCGCACGGCGTGTTCTGGTCGGGCTGCTTCCAGTGCGAGGCCTGGTTGCCGTCGCCGGTGTTTTCACCCGTCGAGAAATCGCCGAGGGCCGTGGCGCCGCCGTCCACCGAGAAGTAGGCCGGCTGGTTCGGCGCCCAGTTCAATTGACCCGCGGCGCTGTAGCGGAACATGTCCAGGCCATAGCCCCACCAGAAATCATCGACCGGGCCGGTTTGGCCGTCGGTGTAGTCGAAATCGTCGGCACCGCTGACGAAGCCCAGCGCATGCCCGATCTCGTGGATGGCCACGCCGATGAAGTCGTAGCTGCCCGGCGTGATGCCGTCCGTGGGGTTGAAGTCGAAGGCGAACTGGTTGGAGAACTGGATGGTGCCGTCGATGAAGCTGGGGCCGAGGTCGATGCCCAGGGCCTTGACGTTGGCCGAGGTCAGCGCCATCGCTTGGTTGATGGTGTTGTCGGGCGCCAACCGTGTGCCGCCGGCGACGTCGATGCCGTCCTGGGTGGCCGGCGAAAGATAGGCCGGCACCAGGACCGACACGCCGCCATTGGCATTCAGGGGTGACAGGTTGGCCACGGCCAGGTTGTCCAGCGCGCTGGTCTTGTTGGCGTTGAGCAGGTTGTAGTAGGCACCGATCGGCACGTAGTCGATCAGGCTGGAGCCGGTCGAGCCCAGCACGCCCGGCGGCAGCCCGCCGTAGCCGACGTTCAGCTCGATCGTGGCGTTGTTGGTGAGGACCGATTCCCAGTACTTCGCTGCGATCCTGAAGCCTGCCTCGGCCTGCGTGCCGGTCACCTGGGCGGCGCCGCCGATATCGTGCAGGATGATGGTGGCCGCACCGGCGGGAGCGGCCAGGGCGACTGCCGAAGCCGTCCCGAGGATGAATGACTTGATTGTGGCGATGGTCATTGAACTTCCCTGTCTGTCCGAGTGAGCGCGAATGAGGCGGGATGCTAGTGCGCAAATCACGCTGGCACCGGCGTGGGGCAGCGGTATGAGACCCCCTGCCTGAGGGATTGAGCAACAGTCCTGTGGTCCCCGGCTTGCCCAGTTAGGGGGGCTTCGGGCGATGTGGCGTAGTTCCAGCCCTACAAGAAGTCGCCGGCCACCACGATGCCGTCGGGCCGGCACGCTCCCTAGAGTTGCTTCCACTTGAGGAGCACTCGATGACCCACGATCCCTACGACGCCGACCGGCCCCTGCTGATGCACTGCGCCTGCGGCCAGCACGGCAGCCCGGCCGAGCACGCCGCCGCTGAACTGCGCGCCCGCGCTCAGACGACGGACTTCGAGGCCGAATCGGCCAGCTTCGTCGAGGCCGCGTTGGTGAAGGCGCTGTTTCCGCAGGACGCGCTGCGCCGCCGCTTCCTGAAGGCCGTGGGCCGCCGCACGGCGATGGCCGCCATCGGCAGCGTGCTGCCCATCGCCTCGCTGCAAGCGATGGCGCAAGACAAGGGCGCGCTGGAGAAGAAGGACCTCAAGATCGGCTTCATCCCCATCACCTGCGCCACGCCGCTGATCATGGCCCACCCGTTGGGCTTCTATGCCAAGCAGGGGTTGAATGTGGAGGTCGTGAAGACGGCGGGCTGGGCGCTGATACGCGACAAGATGCTGAACAAGGAGTACGACGCGACGCACTTCCTGTCGCCGATGCCGATTGCGATCAGCCTGGGCCTGGGCGCGCCGGCCACGCCGATGAACGTGGCCACCATCCAGAACACCAACGGCCAAGCCATCACGCTCAGCGTCAAACACAAGGACAAGCGCGATCCCAAGGACTGGAAGGGCTTCAAGTTCGCCGTGCCCTTCGAGTACTCGATGCACAACTTCCTGCTGCGCTATTACGTGGCGGAGGCGGGGCTGGACCCGGACCGCGACATCCAGATCCGCGTGGTGCCGCCGCCCGAGATGGTGGCGAACCTGCGCGCCGGCAACATCGACGGCTTCCTCGGCCCGGATCCGTTCAACCAGCGCGCGGTCTACGAGGAGGTGGGCTTCGTCCACCTGCTCACCAAGGAGCTGTGGAACGGCCACCCCTGCTGCGCCTTCGGCACCAGCAGCGAGTTCATCGCCAGGAACCCCAACACCTTCATCGCGCTCTACCGCGCGGTGCTGACGGCCGCCGCCATGGCCCGCGAGGCGCGCAACCGCGAGCTGATTGCCAAGGTCATCGCGCCGCAGGCCTATCTGAACCAGCCCGAGACCGTCATCGCCCAGGTGTTGACGGGCAAGTTCGCCGACGGCCTGGGCAATGTCAAGGTCGTGCCCGACCGCGCCGACTTCGACCCCATGCCCTGGCAGAGCATGGCCGTGTGGATCCTGACGCAGATGAAGCGCTGGGGCTATCTGAAGGGTGACGTGAACTACCGGCAGATCGCCGAGAAGGTCTTCCTGCTGACGGATGCGAAGAAGCAGATGAAGGCGCTGGACATGGCGGCGCCCGAGGACAAGACGGGCGGCTATCCGAAGTTCAGCCTCATGGGCAAGGAGTTCGACCCGGCCAAGCCGGATGCTTACGTGGCCAGCTTCGCGATCAAACGCACATGAAGCGCTCGCTCGCCTTCCGCGCTGGTGTGCTGTCGCTGCTGCTGCTCGGCTGTCTGCTGGGTGTGTGGTACCTCGCCACGCAGGGCACGCCTGCTGCGGCACCGGCTGCAGCCATGACGCCCGAGCAGATCGAGTACGCCAAGCTGATGGGCAAGCCGGTGGACGCCACGCCGGTGGCGGCCAAGAGCGGCTTTCCGACGCTGGCGCAAATGGGCCGCACCATGGCCCATCACCTGGCCGAGCCCTTCTACGACCGCGGCCCCAACGACAAGGGCATTGGCCTGCAGCTGGCCTACTCGCTGGGGCGGGTCGGCCTGGGCTATCTGCTGGCTGCGCTGGTCGCCATTCCACTGGGTTTCGTCATCGGCATGAGTCCGTTGGCCTACCGCGCGCTGGACCCGTTCATCCAGGTTCTCAAGCCCATCTCGCCGCTGGCCTGGATGCCGCTGGCCCTCTACACGATCAAGGATTCGGCGGCGAGCGGCATCTTCGTCATCTTCATCTGCAGCCTGTGGCCCATGTTGATCAACACGGCCTTCGGCGTGGCCGGCGTGCGACGCGAGTGGCTGAACGTGGCCCGCACGCTGGAGGTGAGCCCGCTGCGCCGGGCCTTCGAGGTCATCCTGCCGGCGGCGGCGCCCACCATCCTGACGGGCATGCGCATCAGCATGGGCATCGCGTGGCTGGTCATCGTGGCGGCCGAGATGCTGGTGGGCGGCACCGGCATCGGCTACTTCGTCTGGAACGAGTGGAACAACCTCAGCCTGCCCAACGTCATCTTCGCCATCCTCGTCATCGGCCTCGTGGGCATGGCGCTGGACCTGCTCTTCGCCCGCGCGCAGAAGGCGGTGACCTATGTCGACTGAACTTGTGCAGGTCCAGGGCCTGACCAAGCGCTATGGCGACGCGACCGTCTTCGACGGCGTCAACTTCACGCTGAGCGAGGGCGAGTTCGTCTGCATCATCGGCCACAGCGGCTGTGGCAAGACCACCATCCTCAACGTGCTGGCCGGCCTGGAGCAGGCGAGCAGCGGCCACGTCTTCATGGCCCAGCGCGAGGTGGCCGGACCGGGGCTGGAGCGCGGCGTCGTCTTCCAGGGCCATGCGCTGATGCCGTGGCTGACCGTGCGCCAGAACATCGCCTTCGCGGTGCGCAGCAAATGGCCCGACTGGAAGCGCGCCGAGGTCGACGCGCAGGTCCAGAAGCACGTCGCCCTCGTCGGCCTCACACCGGCGCTGGACAGGAAACCCAGCCAACTCTCTGGCGGCATGAAGCAGCGCGTGGGCATAGCGCGTGCCTTCGCCATCGAGCCGCGCATGCTGCTGCTGGACGAGCCCTTCGGCGCGCTGGACGCGCTGACGCGCGGCACCATCCAGGACGAGCTGCTGAAGATCTGCGCTGCCACGCGCCAGACCGTCTTCATGATCACGCATGACGTGGACGAGGCCATCCTGCTGGCCGACCGCATCCTGCTGATGGCCAACGGCCCGCAGGCCCGCGTGGCGGAGATCGTCGTCAACACCATGCCCCGCGAGCGGCAGCGCGCCACGCTGCACCACGACCCGCAGTACTACCGCATCCGCAACCACCTCGTCGACTTCCTCGTCGAGCGCAGCGCCACGCTGTCGCATGGCCGCGCGCCCGAGCAGCCGCCCGAGGTGCGGCCAGGCCTGCAGACCGCCGAAGTCATTCCCCTCGATACCAACCCCGCCATCCACAGGAGCACCGCATGAGCCGCCTCGAAGTCACCGAAAAGATCATCGCCACCAAGGTTGCCAAGGGCATCAAATGGGCCGACGTGGCCGCCGACATCGGCCTCAGCAAGGAGTGGGTCACCGCCGGCTGCCTGGGCCAGATGACCTTCAACGACGAGCAGGCCGCCAAGCTGGCCAGGTTCTTCGACCTGACCGAGTGTGAGACGCAGTGGCTCAAGGTCGTGCCCTACAAGGGCAGCCTGCCGACGTCGGTGCCGACCGACCCGCTGATCTACCGCTTCTACGAGCTCATCAGCGTCTACGGCACGACCTTCAAGGAGCTGATCCACGAGGAATTCGGCGACGGCATCATGAGCGCCATCGACTTCAAGATGGACCTGCAGCGCGAGCCCAACACGGCGGGTGACCGCGTCAGCATCGTCATGAGCGGCAAGTTCCTGCCCTACAAGACGTATTGAAGATGAAGCCGCCGCTGCCGCCCTTCACGGCCGAGTCGGCCGTCCAGAAAGTGCGCCTGGCCGAAGACGCCTGGAACAGCCGCGACCCCGACCGCGTCGTCGGTGTCTACACGGACGACACGGTCTGGCGCAACCGCGCGGAGTTCCCGGTCGGCCGCGAGCAGGTGCATGGATTCCTCGTGCGCAAGTGGGCGCGCGAGCTGGACTACCGCCTCATCAAGGAGCTGTGGGCTTGTGCAGGCAACCGCATCGCGGTGCGCTTCGCCTACGAGTGGCACGACGATTCGGGCCACTGGTACCGCAGCTACGGCAACGAGAACTGGGAGTTCACCGATGAAGGCCTGATGCGCCGGCGCTTCGCCAGCATCAACGACCTGCCCATCGCGGCATCGTCGCGGCTGTTCTTCTGGCCCTTGGGCCGGCGCCCGGATGAACACCCAGGTCTGAGCGAGCTGGGGCTCTAGTCGCGAACAGCCAGCATGACGGCATAGGCCTTGAACACGGCGGTGGCCTGCTGACCCACGGCCAGGCTCAGCGCATCGACGGCATCGTTGGTGACGCTGGCCGTGACGACGGCGCCGCCGGGCAGGGTCAGGCCGACCAGGCTGGACACCGCGCCGCGCTGCACGCGCGAGACGGTACCGGCCAACTGGTTGCGCGCCGACAGCCTGTAGCCGCCGAAGTCCGTCACCAGCACGACCTCGCTGGACTTCACCAGCGCCAGGGCTTCCTTGCCCGTCTGTACCTGCAGTTCCTGTGCGGCCTGGGTCGTCAGCGAGGCGGTGATCTCCTGGCCACCCTCCAGGGCGACACGCACCGTCGTCGTGGCCGGGCCGGGGTTGACGCCGGCCACGCGGCCATGGAACTGGTTGCGGGCGGTGGTCTTCATGGACATCCTTTTCAGCAGCGCGTCGAGCGCCGGTTGGGTGGCCAGCCAAGCGGCCTGTTCGTGCAAAAAAGCGGCATGGCGGGCCTGCAGCTCGCGCCAGGCGCTCAGCAAGGCCTGGCCCTCGGCCGTCAGCCGCGTGCCGCCGCCGCCCGCGCCGCCAGTGGCGGTCTCGAGCAGGGGCGCATGCGTCAGCGCGTTCGCCGCGTCCAGCACCAACCAGGCGCCCTTGTAGCTGTAGCCGGCGGCGCGGGCGGCCTTCTGCAGCGAGCCGGTCAGCGACAGCGCGGCCAGCAGGTCGAAGAAGCGGCCGTCGAGCCGGCCGGCCAGGCGCAGCTCGCCTTGCAGCAGCGGGTGGTCGGGGGTGCTCATGGCAGCCGGGCGCGCAGGTCGGGGTCGTCGGCCTGCAGCCGCTGGCTGACCTGGCCGCCTTCGATCAACACGATCTCGTCGGCCAACGCCAGCACGTCGTCGGCGTCGTGGCTGACCATGATGGCCGGGATGCCCCATTGCGCCAGCACGCGCCGCAGCTCCGTGCGCAGTTCGCGGCGCAGCGCGCTGTGCAGGGCCGCGAAGGGTTCGTCCAGCAGCAGTACCTGCGGGTTGCAGGCCAGGGCCCGCGCGAGGGCCACGCGCTGCTGCTGGCCGCCGGATAGCGTGGCCGGCTTGCTGTGCGCCATGGCGGTGAGGCCGAAGGATTCGATCAGCTCGTCCACCCGCGCCGCGTCGGCGGCCTTGAGGCGTTTGCGCCAGTTCGTCAGGCCGAAGGCGATGTTGTCGCGCACGCTGAGGTGGGGAAAGAGGGCGTAATGCTGGAAGAGATAGCCGACGCCGCGCGCCTCGGGTGGCAGGTTGACGCCGCTGGTCGTGTCCAGCAATGCGCGACCGATCAGCTTCACATGGCCTTGCTGCACCGGCAGCAGTCCGGCCATGGCCTGCAGCGTCAGCGACTTGCCCGCGCCCGACGGGCCGTAGAGGGCGATGAAGGGCGCATCGGTCGCGAACGCGATGTCGAGGTCGAAGCGGCGCCGGGCGTCACTGACTGATAGCTGGAGGCTGACGTCGATCAAGGTTTGCCGAAACCGTACTTGGCCAGGATGGCCTGGGCCTCGGCCCCGCCGAGGAAGTTGACGAGGTCTCGCGCCAACGCGGCCTGCTTGCTGTCGGCCACGACGGCGGCCGGATAGGTGATGGGCGTGTGGCCGCCCACCGTCGCAGCCACGCGCACCTTGCCCTTGGCGCTCTCGGCATCCGTGCGGTAGACGAAGCCGGCCTCGACCTCGCCACGGGCCACATAGTCCAGCACCTGGCGCACGTTGTCGGCGAAGACGAGTTTGGGGCTCACTGCCGACCAGAGCTGCGCCGTACCCAGGGCCTGCTGCGTGTAGCGGCCCACGGGCACGGAGGCCACCTTGCCGATGGCAATGCGGCGCACTTCGGGTTTGTTCAGGTCGGCCAATGCGGCGATGGCGGGTGCGCCTTGGGCCGGCGTGATCAGCACCAGCGTGTTGGCCGCGAAGTCGCGCCGCGTGTCGGTGGTGATGAGCTTCTGGTCGGCCCCGCGGTTCATGGTGTCCTGGTCGGCGCTGACGAAGACATCCACCGGCGCGCCCTGGGCGATCTGCTGCAGCAGCACGCTCGAGGCGGCGAAATTGAAGCGCAGCGTCGCGCCGGGTTTGGCGGCCTCGAAGCGCAGGCCAATCTCCTTGAAAGCATCGGTCAGGCTGGCCGCGGCCGAGACGGTCAGTTGCTGGGCCGAAGCGAACAGGGGCAGTGCGGCGCAGAGGGCGAGCAGGAGGCGTTTCATGGCGACGGGCGTTGCAGATAGCGGTTGGACAGCACGAGGATGGCGACGGAGACGGCCGACACGATGAGAGCGAGCATCAGCGCCAGATCGTCACGACCGGCCTGCACGGCGTCGTAGATGGCCATGGAGGCGGTCTGCGTCTGGCCGGGGATGGAGCCGGCCACCATCAGCGAGGCGCCGAACTCCCCCATGGCGCGGGCAAAGGCCAGCAGCGTGCCGGCCAGGATGCCGGGCCAGGCCAGCGGCAGCGTCACGCGCACAAAGGTGCTCCAGCGCGACTGGCGCAGCGTGCGGGCCGCAGCCTCCAGGTTGCGGTCGACCTGGGCGAAGGCGCTGCTCGCCCCCTTGAGCACCAGTGGCAGGGCCACCAGCGTGGAGGCGATGACGGCGCCGTGCCAGTTGAAGATGACCGTGTAGTCGAAGTGATCGCGCAGCCAGCCGCCCAGGGCGCTGCGCCGGCCCATCAGCACCAGGATRCCGTAGCCCAGCACCGTGGGTGGCAGCACCAGCGGCAGCATGCAGATGGCTTCCAGCAGGCCGCGGCCCGGCAGCCGCGTGCGCGCGAACACCCAGCCCAGGGCCACGCCGAGCAGCAGGGCCAGCAGCGTGGCGAAAACGGCGACGCGCAGCGTCAGCGCCAGCGGCGCGGCGTCGAACTGGCTCCAGAGCTCGGTAGGCATGGATGCGTAATGTAATCAACTACATCACGATGGTTGCCTGGGCTGCTGACATCAGGGAGTTGTCGTTCCGACTATCCTCACCAGCCTCGACATGCTGAACGACCTCTTCTCCCAATACGGGCTTCTCGCCGTGGCCCTTGCCGTGCTGCTGGAGCAACTGGGCGCGCCCGTGCCCTCCACGCCGGTGCTGCTGCTGGCGGGCGTGGAATCGGCCACGCGCGACGGTTTCGCGCTGCAAAGCTTTGCCATTGCGACGCTGGCGGCGCTCGTGGCCAACGGCTTGTGGTTCTGGGCCGGGCAACGGCTCGGGCGGCGGGTGCTGGCGACGCTGTGCCGCATTTCCATCTCGCCGGACAGCTGCGTGCGCCAGAACGAGGCCAGCTTTGCCCGCCGCGGTGTGCTGACCCTGGTCATCGCCAAATTCGTGCCGGGGCTGTCCATCCTGGCGCCGCCGCTGGCGGGCGCGCTGGGCATGCCGGTCTCGCGTTTCATCGCCTGGAATCTGCTCGGTTCGGCACTGTGGGCCGGTGTGGCCATCGGCGTGGGGCGGCTGTTCCATGAGCAGATTGACGAGTTGCTGCACGCCCTCAGCCATCTCGGCGGCGTCGCCCTGGCCCTGGCGGGCGTGGCGCTGGCGCTGTACCTGGTCTGGCGGCTGTGGCGGCGCGCCCGCGTGCGCCGGGAGCTCGAGCGTTTCGAGCGCCTCGGCCCGGCCGAAGCCCTGGCCCTGGCCCAGCAGCGCAGCGACATCGTGTTTGTCGACGTGCGCGCCTGCTCGCCGACCATGCCGCTGGCCAGCCGCATCCCCGGCGCCCGGCATCTCGACATGGGCGCCTTGGGCGACGCAGCCCTGGCCGATTGGCCGGCGGCGGCCGTCTTCATCACCTATTGCGCCTGTCCTGCCGATGCTTCGGCCGTGCGAGCGGCCATCTGGTTGAAGCAGCGGGGCCACCAGGCCCAGGTGCTGCGCGGCGGCATCGATGCCTGGACCCAGGCCGGGTTGGCACTGGAGCCGGGGTGACGCATTTCACGAAGCCTGGGTTGTGTTGAATCTAGTGTTAACCCTATAATGGGGTTAACCCTAGTGAATGCGGCCACAAGCCACCCAAGCCCCCATGGAACTGATCCACAACCTCTTCTCCTCCCTGCGCAGCGCCCTGACGCTGGAAACCCAGTCCGACGTCGACGAGAGCTATCTGTCGGACGCCATCGACCACGCCGACCTTGAGCGCCGCATTGCGAGCCAGTCGCGCGCTTCGTCGACGAGCCCGCTGAACATCGGCCGCTGAGCCGAACCGGCTGACAAGAACAAACGGCCCCGTCAGGGGCCGTTGTCATTTGCAGGCCGCCCTTCTTACTGGATCAGCCCGTTCTTCAGCGCGTAGTAGGTCAGGTCGCTGTTGGTCTCGAGCTTGATCTTTTCCAGCACGCGGGTGCGGTAGGTGCTGACGGTCTTCACGCTGAGGAACATGGCTTTGGCCATGTCGCCCACCGTCTCGCCCTTGGCCAGGCGCAGGAAGACCTGCAGTTCACGCTCCGACAGCGACTCGTGCAGCGGCCGATCGGAGCCGCCACCGGCGACGCCGTCGGCCAGCAGCTCGGCCACGGCCGGGCTGATGTAACGGCGGCCGCGCGCCACCGTGCGGATGGCGTTGGCGATCTCCTCGGGATCGCATTCCTTGTTCAGATAGCCGCTGGCACCCTGGCGCAGCAGCGCCGTGGCGTAGTGCGTCTCGGGGAAGCCGCTGAGGATGAGGATGGGCAGTTCGGGGAAGCGCGTCTTGATGGCCGACAGCGCGTCCACGCCGCTCTGGCCCGGCATGGAGATGTCCATCAGCAGCACATCCACCTCGCCGGTGCGGGCCAGTTCCAGCGCGTCGCGTCCGTTGCCAGCTTCACCCGTCACGCGCAGGTCGACGTTCTCGCCGAGGAACTGACGCAGACCGGACCGGACGATGGCGTGGTCGTCAACGATGCCAATGCGAATCATGTTGCGCTCCGAATCAGTTGTGAGGATGGGTAAAGCGTAGCGACGGCAAATGGCGTGCGCGATCAGCGCTGTCCTACAAAGGGTATAGGCCGGCCGCTTGTCCTACGGGCCTTCGCGGGGGCGGCCGGCAGTCGCAGAACCAGGGTTTTTGCATAGTCAGCTCATGGCCGTTCAGGCCCCACGGAGCGAGCGATGAAGACCCTGACCGACAACCTGGCGCGCCTCATGCCTCCACCGCCGCTGTGGCTGATGCTGGCGACGACGGTCGTGCTCAGCGCTGCGTTGTTGATGGCCTTCATCGACATCCTCCGGGAGCATGTTCGCCATGGCGAGGAGGAGAGGCGCCAGTGGCAACGAGTCGGCCTTGTCCGACAGCCGATAGGCACCGTGGCTGCCGCGGCGCAGCAAGCCAAGCCTCCACAGTTGGCCACATCGTTTTCCCAACAGCTTCAGCGATGAAGAAAGGACGCAAGATGAACCGCATCACCACCCTCCGCGCGCCGCTGATCGGCGCTCTGGCTCTGGTTGCCGCCCTGGCCGCCTGCAGCAAGCATGACGACGAGCGCACGGCCGGCCAGAAGCTCGACGGCGCGATTGCCGACGCCAAGCAGGCCGGCGCCGAAGCCAAGACCGACGCCCGCCAGGCGATGGACAAGGCCGAGACCAAGTTGAAGGACGCGACGGCCGCCGCCTCCGAGGCCGCTACCGACGCGGCCATCGTCACCAAGATCAACGCCGCGTTGATGGCCGATGACAGGCTGAAGGCGACCAAGATCGACGTCCGCGCCGAGGAAGGCCGCGTCACGTTGACGGGCACGGCGCCCGATGCCGGCTCGCAGGCGCGCGCCACGACGCTGGCCTCCGCGGTCAACGGCGTGCGCTCGGTGGACAACCAGCTGGTGGTGGCGCGCAATGGCTGAAGGCCACCGGCCCCTGCAACTGGATGAGTCCGGTCTGCGCGCGGCCCGCATGGACCTCGGCGATGGCGCCGTGACGCCGGCCTACGGGCCCTGGCGTGAGGACATCGTCAATCTGCTCAATGGGGCGTTGGCGACCGAGATCATCTGTGTGCTGCGCTACCGTCGCCACCACTTCATGGCCTCGGGACTGGAGTCGCCCAGCATTGCCGCGGAATTCCTTGTCCACGCCAATGCGGAACTGGGCCATGCCGACCGGCTGGCCCAGCGCATCGTGCAACTCGGCGGCGAACCGGACTTCAATCCGGTGGGCCTTCCCGAGCGCAGCCACGCGGGCTACGACGAGGTGAACGACCTCAAGGCCATGATCAGGTCCAACCTCGTTGCCGAGCGTGTGGCAGTCGAGACCTACCGGCAGATGATCGGTCTGGTGGGCGACAAGGACTCCACGACCCGGCGTCTCCTGGAGGACATCCTGGCGGATGAGGAAGAGCATGCCGACGAGCTGAAGGACTGGATGGCGCGAGCCTGAGCCAGAAGCGCAGTGCTCGTTTTGCGCGCCGCCCATCGCCTCGATGTGGCGGCGCGCCGCATTGGATGCCCAGCATCGTTCATCACCAGCTTGCCGAATAGCTCAGCATGACGCGGCGAGCCTGCGGGCGCAGCGTCAGCCGGCTTTGAGCGCTCAGCTGGTAGGA
This sequence comes from Roseateles sp. P1_C1_2, assembly GCF_056406535.1. NCBI lineage: Bacteria > Pseudomonadati > Pseudomonadota > Betaproteobacteria > Burkholderiales > Sphaerotilaceae > Roseateles > Roseateles sp. P1_C1_2. Next base: position 198,779 of record NZ_JBFUAB010000006.1, on the reverse strand, counting down.
GAAGGCGCCACGCAGGCCAGCCAGGCCATCGCCCTTGGGGCGCTCGAAGGCCATGCGCGCGGCCCAGCCGCTGTTGCGTTGCCAGACCGGTGTCTCGACGCCGCCGCTGAAGCGACGCGAGAAGTCATAGCTCACGCCGGCCCACAGCGCTTCACGCACGGAGGCTTGAGGCCCGAGCTGGACGGGTGAGCGCAGTTGCTGCTCCAACCCCAGTTGATAGCGCCAGCGCGAGCGTTCGTTCTGGCGGCTCAGCCATTGCGGGTCGCGCCAGTTCAGCTCGGGGTCGGGCGCTGCGGACGACACCGCCGCACCTGCCAGGCTGATGCCACCGGTGGGTGCGCCCTGCGCATGACCACTCTGAGCCAGTGACAGGCCAAGCAGCGAGAAGAGCAGGCGGAAGTTCATGGCGGCAGCGGCTTCAGGGGTGGTGAAGTCGATGATGGRCGGCGACCGTTTTGCGCCGTGTCGGCCTGCAGCGGCAGCAGGTATCGGACAAAGGGAAGCCGTCATGAGCGCGATGACGCCGCGGCGCGCGGTCCTACAGCGGGCGCTTGCGCCCGCTGATGGGCCGCGCAAAGGCCACCGGCCAGACTTGCTGCGAGAGGCCCGCCGGGCCTATCAGGAGATCGCCATGAGACCCGTCACAAGCGCCCCTGCCGACGACTTGCGCGAGCGTCTGCCGCCCTACGGTCAGCCCACCGATCCCAACATCAAGCCGCGCCGCTGGCGTGCAGATGAGCGGCCGCGGCGGCGCTCCAGCGCCGGTGCCTGGCTGCTTGCGCTCGGGCTGGGTGCCGCCATCACGGCGGTCGCCGTGGCCACGCTGCAGGACTCGCGCAGCCCTGGCACCCAGCTCGACGATGCGATCGCGAACGTGCGCGACTTCGGCCATCGCATGGGCCAGACAGTGACGGATTCGCAGCATGCCGCCGTCGAGGCCTCGCGCAATGCCGTGGATGGCGTGGGCACTGCAATCGACGACACGGGCATCAGTCTCAAGGTCAAGACGGCGTTGGCCGCCGACCCGGCGCTGAGCGCCCCGCGCATCGAGGTGACAACGACGGATGGTGTCGTGCGCCTGGACGGCCCGGCGCCGGATGCGGCCGCCAGGGATCGCGCCACCGTGCTGGCGGGTGCGCCGCAGGGCGTGCGCGGCGTGGACAACCGGCTGACGCTGCCGCAGGCCGGCCGCGTCGTGGCCGTGGCCGAAGGTGTGCCGCGCCTGCCGGCCGACGCTGCGGCCAGTGCCGTGCGCTGAGCACACGCCGCCCCGACAAAAAAACCGCCGGCCCTGGAGCCGGCGGTTTTGCCATCAGCCCCGCCGCGCTTGCGCGGGCGGGGCCTTTTCCATCACTGGAAGTAGCGGGCCTTGGCGCTGGCCTGGCAGCTGTCCTTGGTGTCACCGGACAGGGAGTCGCAGCGTTCGTTGGCGACCTTGTAGTCGGCCTTCAGCTTGGTCTCCATCGCATCGGCTTCTGCCGAGGCGATCTTCTTGTTGGCCTTCAGATCGGCCTTGGCCTTGTCGTGCTCGGCCTTGGCTTCGGCGACGCAGACGTCCTTGGCGTTGCCGGACTTGTCATCGCACATTTCCTTGGCCAGCTTGAAGCGCGCCTCGTAGCGTGACTCCAGGTAGTCGTTGTGATCCTTGACCGTGCCGGTGTACTGGTACTCGAGGTTGGCGAGGGCCACCTTCTCGTGGGCCTTGGCGCGCTCGGCGCACACGTCCTTGGCATTGCCTGCCAGCGAACTGCACTTGTCTCGCTCGGCCTTGAACATGGCCTTGACTTCATCCTTGGCCTGCGAATAGACGGGCTTGGTCAGATTGGCCGAAGCCGTGCCGGCCAGGCCGATCAGCGCGAGGGCACACAAAAGGCGGGAGGTGCGGATTTGCTTCGTCATGAGGATCTCCTTTGGCTTGATGGGTGGCAGCGTCATGCCCTCAACAGGGCAGGTGCCACGCCGCTCAGCTTAGGAATCCGGGCCCGTCGGCCACGTCGGCGCTTGGGCCTCGCAAAAGTCGGACAAGGCCGCGTGGACGAAGGCGGCGAACCTCAGAAAAGGCAGCCCTGCAGGTCTGCCGGCACCGATTGCAAGGTCCAACGGTCGATGATCTCGTAGCCGTACTCGGCGTTGCTGCCGCCGACGACGAGCAGCACTTCGCGGATTTGCCAGGGGATGGGATCGATGTAGATGGGCTCCAGGGACTCCGGTGCCCGGTAGCTGATGGTCAGGTGAGGCGTGTGCCCCGGGCCCTCGCCGCATCCCTCGCGCAGCAAGGCGGCCAGTACCGACTCCAGCACATCATCGAAACCGGGTGGCCTTGGCCGAAGAAGGCCCAGTGCTCGCGGCCGCCGATGCGGTTCAGGACCATCGTGAAAGCCTCGGCCGCAATCTGCGCGCCAACGCGTTTCGGCGTGCTGCGCATGGAGGGCGTGTCCGGGTAGCGGTCCGACCAGGTCTGATGCCAATTCGAGGCCGGAAACATCGCGTCGCCGAGGCGCAGGTCCAGGCCATGCCTCTCGACGGCGGCCGACATATGCCGTTCCACTTCGACGGTGGGCTGGGAGATGAGGAGCAGTCGGGGTGTCGGCATGGCGGTCCTTGTGAATACTGTGTTTGTATACAGTAATTCATGGGGCCGCGCTTGTCCAGCCCGGGCGCCATCAAACCCGCCTCATCGCACCAGGGCCGGTTTCGTCGCATCCGCCTGACCGGAACGCTGGTGCCGCCTAGATTGCACGCCTTTCAACCGCGAGGGCGCTGCATGAACACCGTGAAGCATGACTGGTCGAGACGGGGCGCGCTCGGCATGTTGGCGGCGGCGCCTCTGGCGGCCACGCGGGCGCTGGCGGATGCCCAAGGCGAGCTGCTCGTGCTGTCCACGCTGTATTCGCGGCACAAGGCCATCGCCGCCTACGATCTTGCCGTGCTGCGGCAGGTCATCGTGGCTGTGAAGCCGGATGTGCTGGTGCTGGATGTGACACCCAGCGAACTGCGCGGCCGCAAGGTCTGGCCAGGCAAGGTCGAGTACACGGATGTCGTCTTCCCCTACCTCGATGCCACGGGCGCCAAGGGCTTGGGCTCGGAACCGGACGAAGCCCTGTTCAGCCAGCTCACTGGTGTGGCGGGCCGCGCATACAAGGCCTTCGGCGAACAGAACCCGGCCGGCGCCAAGGCACTCGACGATCTGAAGCAGGCCACCTACCGGGCCATGGCCAGTGGATGGCGCTCCGCCGCCGACGTGAACAGCGAGAAGACGGACCGGCTGGTGGCCGCGCTGCGCGAGATCGAGGAGGGGCTGGTGGGCGAGGGCGCCGCGAACGTGCAGGCGCAGTGGGATCGGCACCATGCGGAGCGCCTGCGCGACGCCGTGCGCGCCCACCCTGGCCAAAGGGTGCTGATGCTGGTGGGTATCGAAAGCCGCTACCGCGTGCTGCGCGAGCTGCGGTCGGCGGGCGGGATTCAGCCCGTCGAGTCAGAGGCGTGGCTGCGGCGCGCCGGACTTTGAGGAGTCGCTGCGCGGCGCCGTCAGGCGAAGGTGTTCAGGTTGCGGCCCAAGGAACCTTCGGTCGCCAGTGCCGGCTGCTGCGGCAGCGCGCTGAGCAGGGCCATGGCGCCGGCCGCCTGCACGTCGAGCGCCTTCCTGAGCACCAGCAGGCCGACGGTGGTGGCGGTGTCGCCCTGGGCGGGGCTTGACGCGATGCTCACATTGCTGACGTTGGTGAGTTCCATTCGCCTGCTATCGGCAGGTCCGGCCCAGACTTGAGCCTTTTCGCGCCTGGACCGCAGCGCGCGCAGAAGCCGCAGATACTCGGTCGGGGTTTGATGGGCACCGAAGGCGCATGGGCAAGGTCAGCAAGTGGGTGGTGGCGGGATGCCTGGCCGCAGCGGGCGCGCAGGCACTGGCGCAGCCGGCCGTGTGCGGGCCCTACCGCGTGGCCCTGTACGAGTACGGTTCGCTGGCGTTTCGACGCGCAGGGGGCGGTACGGTGGGCATCGATGTCGACATCGTCAACGAAGTCGCCCGCCGCACGGGCTGCAAGTTCGAAACCTTTGTCGATTCCCGAGTCCGCACCTGGACCGACCTGGCCCATGGCAGCCTCGACATGACGGTGTCTGCCATCGAGACCGAGGAGCGCAACAGCTTCGCGCGCTTCGTGATCTACATGAGCGGGCGCAACCGGCTGCTGGTTCGAAAGGGCCTGCCCAGCCCGGTCCTGACATTGGACGCATTCGCGGAAGACAGTCAATTGCGGCTGGCGGTGGTCAAGGGCTTCAGGCATGGCCCGCAGTGGGACCCCTGGATCGCCAGGCTGCGCCAGCAGGGGCGAGTGGACGAATACGCCGACGCCAACATGGCGGCCCGGCTCGTGGGCCTGGGTCGCGATGCGGCCTTCCTGTCCGAACCCGTCGTGTGGGGGCGAATCCTTGCGGACAGCAAGCTGCAGGGCAGGGTCACGGTCATCGATGGCTTTCCGGCGGACAACTACGCTGCGGGATTTGCGCTGTCCAGGTCCAGGGTTCGCGAGGAAGACGCCCGCAGGATCGAGGACGCCATCGCCGCCATGCGGGCTGACGGCAGCCTCTACAGGATCTTCAGCGCCTATCTGTCTCGCAGCGAGGCCTTGAGTTCCATGCCCTGAGCAGGGCGGGCGCCCGGTGCATGGCGGCTTCGATGCGCCGTGAAATCTTGCGTCTCGACTGGCGACCTCCAGGCGCCAGCAAGGGCTCTTACGCGAGTCCCATTTCCTGTATCGCCCGCACCAGCGCAGAAAACTCCACAGGTTTGCGGAAATGCATGAGAAAGCCTGCGTCAATCGACTTGCGCTGGTCGGCCTCGCGAGCAAACGCCGTCAACGCGATGGCGCGGATATTCCCGCCCTGATCCGCCGGCAAGGCCCTGACGCGCTCCAGCAGCTCGAAGCCTGTCATCTCAGGCATGCCGAGGTCGGAAACGAGCAAGTTCACCCCGGAACTGGGCAGCACGGCAAGCGCCTCGGCGCCAGTGGCCGCCGTCACCACCTGCGCCCCCTGCAGTTCCAACGCACGGGCGACCATCTCGCGCACCGTGTCGTCGTCATCCACAACCAGAATTCGCGCGCCGGCGAGCGAGGTTCGATCAACCGCGCCAGGGTCGGGTGAGGCGCTGGCGAGACTTCGCGCATTGATCAGCGGCAACCGCACTGAAAAGCGTGCACCGCGGTCCGGCCCGTCGCTGTGCACGCCTACTTGGCCGCCATGCAGTTCAACCAGGTTTCGCACGATCGACAAGCCAAGGCCCAGCCCGCCATGACGGCGCGCCATTGAACCGTCCGCCTGGCGGAACCGCTCGAAGACGAACGGCAGGAACTCGGACGAAATGCCGATGCCGGTATCTTCGACCACGATCTCCGCGACCTCGGCCGTGCAACGCAGCGCCACGTGCACCTCGCTGCCACGGGGAGTGAACTTGACCGCGTTGGAGACCAGGTTCGTCACCACCTGCTGCAGTCTCACAGCGTCGCCCATCACGGCCGCGCCCTCGTGCATCGTGACGTCTGTCGTGAGCCGCACGCCTGCACGGTCCGCTGCAGGCAGCAATAGCTCGACTGCCGCAAGCGTGAAGCTCGCCGCGGAGACCGGCGCGACATTCAGGATCAGCTTGCCGGTGGTGATGCGGCTCATGTCGAGGAGGTCCTCGATGAGCTGCACCTGTGCCTTCGCGCTGCGCTCGATGACGTCGATACCTTTCTTCAATTCGGCGTCTTGCTCGGCGGCCTTGCGGCGCAGGATGTGCACCCAGCCGGTGATGGCGCTCAGCGGGGTGCGCAGCTCATGGAAAGTGTTGCCAGGAACTCGTCCTTCACCAGGCCCGCTTGTTCCGCCGCCAGGCGGGCGGTGCGTTCGCTCTCCAGCAACTGGGTCCGCTCACGCATCGCGTCGCGAGAGGCGGCGTAGAGGCGCGCGTTGTCGATGGCGATGGCAGCCTGGCTGGCGATGCCTTCGGCGATCCGCTCACTGCGCTCGGTGAAGACGCCGACATTGGCATGGCCGAAGAACAAGCCGCCCAGCACTTCGCCCGAGCGGCTGATCACGGCTACCGCGAGGTAGCTGCGCACCGGCAGATGGCCTGCCGGCATGCCACGGTGGGGCCCCCATTGCCCGTAGCGCGGATCGGCCATCACATCGTCAAGCCTGATCGTCGGTTCGCCGCGGAAGGTTGGGCCGAACATGGGCGTCGGGCGAGGATGCCCGAAGTTCTCGAACTGCTTGCGGTCGGCGCCGGACGGCGTGTACAGCAGATAGGCCTCGCCATCGTCGTGGACGCCGTTGTAGAAAAATGCGCCGAACTGCGCGCCCGTCAGCGATGTCGCTGCGTCGGTCACGCGCTGCAGCAGGACGCCGATGTCCAGCTCCGCCGCCAGCGCGGCGCCGGTGCGGTTCAGAGTCTCCAGCGTGCGCGCCTCTTCGCGCAGGGCGGCCTCGGCTCGAGTGCGCTCCAGCGCCTCCCAGCACCGGGAGACGACGACCTTGACGAGTGAAATCTCCTCGTCGCTCCAGTGGCGCGGCACGCGCTGATGGACCGCCATGGCGGCCACGAAACGACCGTTCTTGTGCAGCGGCACGCAGATGACGGACTGGATGCTGGTGCGCACATAGGCGGTGCGATCGGTGCCGGCCGTGGCGGGGTCTCGATCCACGTCGTGATTGACATAGGCCTGGTCAGCGCGCATCAGCCTCAACACCGCTTCGCCGAAGTCGGCGAAGCGGTAGGTGCCCACGATGCTGGGCACGCCGTCGTTGAAATCACCGAGGAGGTCGAAGGTGTCCTGGTCTTCGCGCACCGTGGCATACGCGCAGCGATTGACGCCGAGATGGCGCCCCAGCAGCTCGGCGGTGATGTGCATCACGTCCGCCGGATCGACGAGTTCGCGGGTGGCCTGCGCCAGCGCATCAAGGAAGGCCAGGCGCCGCGAAGTCAGCACCTTCTCCGTGGTTTCTGCAAAGGTCACCAGCACGCCGCGGGCTTGGCCGAGCTCGTCGCGCACGGCGCTGTACGAGAAATTGAAGTAGACGTCCTCGGGATAGCCGAAACGGTCTATCGTCAGCTTGAAGTCATCGAAGCCCACGGGCTCGCCCTGCAGCACCCGCAGCCACATCGGCCCGATCCTTGGCCAGATTTCCGCCCACGTATCCGGCGCCCGCCCGCCCAGTGCGGCCCCAGCCTTGGCACCCAGAATCGGGCGATAGGCGTCGTTGAAGATCTGGATGAACTCGTCGCCCCACGCCAGGTACATCGGCAACTGGCACTCGAGCATCGTCGCCACGGTGATGCGCAGCGCCAAGGGCCAGCGGTCGAACGCGCCCAGGGCCGTGGTTTCCCACCGAAAAGCCCTGACCCGCGCGGCCATGTCGCCGCGGATGTGATCCAGCGCCAGCGGGGCGGAAGACAAGTCCATGCGCTCCAAAGATCGCGGCCACGCACGCGTGGCCTGCAGGGCGAATCAGAGTGTAGGCTTTCGGGCGGCGGCACTCGTCAGGCGCCCGGCAAGCGCTTCGACATGCACGCTGCCGCACTACTCAGCGCAGCGCCATGGCGATATAGCGTCCAGTGCGGCTCTGCGCCTCCGCGGCGATCGCTTCCGGGGGGCCGGCGCAAACGATGCGTCCGCCCTCGGCTCCGGCCCCCGGGCCGACATCGATGACCCAGTCGCTGGCGGCCACGACGCGCATCTCGTGCTCGACGACGACCACCGTGTTGCCGGCTTGCACGAGACTGTTGAGCTGGGCGAGCAGCTTGTCCACGTCCGCCGGGTGCAATCCGGTGGTGGGCTCGTCCAGCACGTACAGCGTCTGGCCGCGCTGGGCGCGCTGCAGCTCGGTCGCGAGCTTGATGCGCTGGGCCTCGCCGCCGGACAGCTCAGTAGCGGGCTGGCCCAGCCGCAGGTAGCCCAGGCCGATCTGCTGCAGCAGCGTCAGTGGCCGTGCCAGCGCCGCGTCCTGAGCGAAGAAGGCGGAGGCTTCATCCACCGTCATGCGCAGCACGTCGGCGATGCTTTGCTCGCGCAGGCGCACTTTCAGCGTCGCCTCGTTGTAGCGGGCGCCGTGGCAGGTGGGGCAGGGCGCGTAGACGCTGGGCATGAAGAGCAGCTCCACGCTGACAAAGCCTTCGCCCTCGCAGGTCTCGCAGCGGCCCTTGGCGACGTTGAACGAGAAGCGGCCCGCGTCATAGCGTTTGGCCTTCGCCGCCGGCGTGGCGGCGAAGAGCTTGCGCACGTGATCGAACAGGCCGGTGTAGGTCGCCAGATTGGAGCGCGGTGTGCGGCCTATGGGCTTCTGGTCGACGCGCACGAGCCGGCGGACGTGTTCCGCGCCGGCGACGATGTGGCCGTGCGTGACCTCCCGCGCCGCAACGTCGGAGTCGTCCTCCTCATCGGTCTCGGGCAGCGGCGGTTCGTGGCCCAAGGACTGGCCGACGAGGTCCACCAGCGCCTGGCTGATGAGGCTGGACTTGCCCGAGCCCGAGATGCCGGTGACGGCCACGAAGCAGCCGAGCGGGAACTTCACGCCCAGCCCGCGCAGGTTGTTGCGCGTGACGCCGGCGAGCTCCAGCCAGCCGCGTGCCTCGCGCCGCGCCGGCCGTTCGGGCCGGGCCTTTGGAAACAGGTAGGCAGCGGTGCGCGACGCGGCCACGGCCTCGAGCCCAGCCGGCGGCCCGCTGTACAAGACCTCGCCTCCACGCTCGCCGGCTTCGGGGCCCACATCCACCAGCCAGTCGGCCTCGCGCATCAGTTCCACGTCGTGCTCGACGATGAAGAGCGAGTTGCCGCTGTCCTTCAGCGCCTTCAGCGCGCGCAACAGCGCCTCGCCGTCGGCAGGATGCAGGCCGGCCGAGGGCTCGTCCAGCACGTAGATGACGCCGAACAGGTTGGAGCGGATCTGCGTGGCCAGCCGCAGGCGCTGCAGCTCGCCCGAGGAGAGCGTCGGCGTGCCGCGGTCCAGCGACAGATAGCCCAGGCCCAACTCGTTCAAGGTGGTGATGCGCTCCAGCATGTCGTGCGCGAGCCGCTGCGCCGCGATGCGCTTCTCTTCGGACTGCTCGGGTGTGCGCCTCACGTCCGGCGCCGCCGCATGGGCCTTGCCACCGGCGGCGACGCGCTGGGCGGCGTGCTGGCGAGAAGTGTGGCGACTGATGCCGCGGCCCTGGCTCGCGTGGGCTTCACCGCGAGCGGCCGGGCCGAGCACCGAAGCCAGTTCGCGCAATGGCATGCGCGCCATCTCGCCGATGTCCAGCCCGGCGAAGGTCACCGACAGCGCCTCGCGCTTGAGCCGCTTGCCCTCGCAGGTGGGGCAGTCGCTGGCGATCATGTACCGGGCGACGCGGCGCTTCATAAGCGCGCTCTGCGTCGTGGCGAAGGTGTGCAGCACGTATTTGCGCGCACCCATGAAGGTGCCCTGGTAGCTGGGCTCCATGCGGCTCTTGAGCGCGGCGCGGGTCTCGGCGGGCGTGAAGCCTGCGTAGACCGGCACGGTGGGCTGCTCCTCGGTGAAGAGGATCCAGTCGCGCACCTTCTTCGGCAGGTCTTGCCAGGGTTTGTCCACGTCGTGGCCCAGCGTGACGAGGATGTCGCGCAGGTTCTGACCGTGCCAGGCCGGCGGCCAGGCGGCGACGGCGCGCTCCCGGATGGTGAGCGAGGGGTCGGGCACCATGGACGCTTCGGTGACCTCGTAGACGCGGCCCAGCCCGTGGCAGCTGGGGCAGGCCCCCTGTGGCGTGTTGGGCGAGAAGTCCTCCGCGTACAGCATGGGCTGCCTGGGCGGGTAGTGGCCGGCGCGCGAGTACAGCATGCGCAGCAGGCTGGACAGCGACGTGGCACTGCCCACGGAAGAGCGCGCGCTGGGCGTGCCGCGCTGCTGCTGCAGGGCCACGGCCGGCGGCAGGCCGTCGATGGCGTCCACCGCGGGCACGCCGACCTGGTCGATCAGGCGGCGCGCATACGGTGCGACGGACTCGAAGTAGCGCCGCTGCGCCTCGGCATAGATGGTCGCGAAGGCCAGCGAGGACTTGCCTGAGCCCGACACGCCGCTGAAAACCACCAGGGCGTCGCGCGGGATGTCCACGTCGACGTTCTTCAGGTTGTGCTCGCGCGCTCCGCGCACGCGCACGAAACCGGTAAGGCGGGGCGGCTGGCGTTTGGACGTCACGGCAGTCAGGGCGGATGGTGGAAAAACGCGGGTGCCCTCATGGCGCCGCGACACAAGATTAAGCAGCGCTCGCGGGCTGCATGTCAGACAAGGCCGCAGTTACGGCGGGCGATGCGTAACTGCCGACGGGCGCGGGTGCGCGCTCCAGGGCGGGAACGCGTGTTGCCAGTACCGCCGCTGGAGACGACATGAGCAAGATCAGGACTGACGACCTGCAGCCCAGCAAGACCGTCTTGCTGCTGGTGGACTTCGTGAACCCTTTGAATTTCGATGGTGCGGCAGAGCTGGCCCCGTCGGCGCTGGAAGCTGCGAAGCAGACGGCCAAGCTGCGCCAGCACCTGGCCGCCGATGGCTTCCGCACCATCTACGCGAATGACAACTACGGCCAGTGGACATCCGACTTCAAGGCGCTCTGGCGGCACTGCCACGCCACTGCGGGCACCCCCGGAAAGATCGCCAAGCTCATGGCCCCCAAACGCGACGACTTCGCGCTGTTGAAGCCGCGCCATTCGGCCTTCTATGCCACGCCGCTGGACTTGCTTCTGAATCAATTGCACTGCAAGCGGCTCATCGTCACCGGCATCGCCGCAGACAGCTGCGTACTGTTCAGCGCCATGGATGCCTACCTGCGGGGCTACTCGGTTTGGGTTCCAGTCGACTGCGTCGCCGCCGAGTCTGCTGACGCGCGGGACAGCGCGCTGCAACAGATGGCGCGCGTGCTCAAGGCTGACATCAGGCCCTCCGAAGCAGTCCGATCTAAAAGGTAGCCATGAACTTGGCAGAACTGTTCTCGATTCACGTGTCGCCGCTCGAATTGTTCGCGCGGGGCACGCTGATGTACTGGTTCTTGCTGTTGATCTTCCGTTTCGTGCTGCGCCGCGATCCCGGGTCGTTCGGCGTGGCGGACATCCTCCTGGTGGTCGTCATTGCCGACGCCTCTCAGAACGGCATGTCTGGCAGCTACCAGACCGTGGCGGAAGGTTTCATCCTCGTCGGCACCCTGGTGTTCTGGAACTACGCGCTCGACTGGGCCAGTTTCCGGTGGAAGGCCGTCCGCAAGCTCACTGAGCCCGACCCGCTGCAACTCGTCAAGGATGGGCAGATGCTGATGCGCAACCTGCGCAAGGAGTTTCTGACCCGCGAGGACGTGCAGGCGCAACTGCGCCAAGCCGGTGTCGACGACGTCTGCAAGGTGCGAGCAGCCTTCCTCGAAGGCGACGGGAAGCTGTCCGTCCTGAAGTTCGATGAAGAGGGATCCCAGCGCCAAGACAAGAACGAAGGGCCGCCCGGGGCATAGCTCGGCGCGCTGCCCCGGCATGTCGTCTCCTTGCGGTCCGCGGTAGATTGCTGATCCGGTTTGCAACTCAACTGCCGGGCACGTCGCCCGCACTTCCCGGTGTCCTCCATGCGCATCGCCACCTACAACATCAACGGCCTGAACGCCCGCCTTCCCGTCTTGCTGCGCTGGCTCGAGAAGACGCAGCCCGACGTCGCTTGCCTGCAGGAGTTGAAGTCGCCCCAGGACCGTTTTCCAAGAGAGGAGTTGCAGGCGCTCGGGTATGAGGCTGTCTGGCACGGCCAGAAAAGCTGGAATGGTGTCGCCGTCCTCGTGCGCGGCCGGGCGCCCGTGGAGGTCCAAAGAGGGCTGCCGGATGACCCGGACGACACCCAGAGCCGCTACCTCGAGGTCGATGTGGGCGGCCTGAAGGTGGTGTGTCTGTACCTGCCGAACGGCAACCCGGCCCCGGGTCCCAAGTTCGACTACAAGCTGCGCTGGATGGAGCAATTCATCCTTCATGCCGCGGGGCTGATTCAAGGCGACATGCCGGTGGTGCTGGCCGGGGACTACAACGTGATCCCCACCCCGCGCGACGTGTACAAACCCGAACGCTGGGTCGATGACGCTCTGTTTCGCACCGAGACGCGCGAAGCGTTCGAGCGGCTGATTTCGCAGGGCTGGACGGACGCGATCCGGGCGCTCCATCCCGATACCACGATCTACACCTACTTCGATTACTTCAGGAATGCCTTCCAACGCCACGCCGGATTGCGCATTGATCATCTGCTGCTGACCCCATCGCTTGTGCCCCGGTTGCGCGCAGCGGCCGTGGACCTCGAAGTCCGCGGCTGGGAAAAGTCCAGCGACCATGCGCCGGTGTGGATCGAGCTGGACTGAAGTCTTGCGAATCGATTCGCTGCGCCGAACAACGGGCAAGGGCGCGCTTTCATCAACCGGTGCAAGGGGCCGCATTCGCGCCGACCTGGCGACTTGAATCGGTGAAGGGTCTCCACTGGCCGCGTGGCTGTCTGAGCCGGTCGGCAACCACTTCAAGCACCTTGGCGTTCCAGCCCATGCCGCAATGGCTGCCTTCCACCTCGACGTTCTCTGTGTCGCGGCGGCGCCCGGGCTGTATGCAGGCCTGCCAGGCCACCACGCCGTCGGTGCGGCTGTAGATGGAGGTTGTGGGCACCGCGGGGGCCGTCCGCAATTGCTGGCGCATGGCACTGTCGAGAACGGGCTTGCGCCCATTCAGCAACCGGTACACGAGGGCCGCGTGTGTGTCGTCGTTGCCGCCAGCGAACGGCGTGCCAATCGTGATGACCTGGCGCACATTCGTGCCAAGCCGCTTGGCGATTTCCCGCGCATAGATCCCGCCGAGACTCCAGCCGATCAGGCTGACATCCAGCAAGCCGTCCGTCGGCAGCGCAGCCACGTGTTCAGCCAGTTCATCCAGCCATGCGTTGGGCTCGCCCTGAGGGCCGGTGTTGAATCCTCGGCCCCAGTCATGCGTCTCGTAGCCGAGGTCACGGCAGAACGAGATGAGCGGTCCCGTGGCGTGTCTGTCTGATGCCAGGCCGGGAAACACCACGACGGCATGGCCGTCCCCGCGCGCGATCCCCGAAGAATCCATCACGCGCATGCGCGCATATTCCCAGGCCGCTCGAAGTGGCTCCAGGCCCAACAGGGCCAACGAGGGTGCCGACGCTGCAGAAGCGGAATCCAATCGTGTCATTGCGATCTCCATGTTGCATTGCAGCAATGTGCCGCGACATGGCAATACGCATCGTGCGTCGAGGCGCACTTGCAGGGTCAGACGAGACCTACTGGGAGAGGCTGCCGACCTGGCCGAATCGCTTGCTGAGATAGGGAGAGTCGGCGACGCCGAACCGCCAGGGCCGATGGGTGGCTTTGGTGATGCCGATGCGGGCACCGACGGCCAAACGGACCTGCGTGGGAGGCTCAAGCAGTTCGAACGGTGGCTGGTCCAACGGCAAGCCGTCGAAAGACCGATCAATCGCCAGGGCCTGGCCGACCCGACCTGGCCCGGCGGCCAGCAGTTCCATTTGCAGAACGCCACGGCGTTCGCGCATCAAGTCCAGTCCGCGCGTCGGTTCGATCGCGCGAATGAGGACGGCCGCACCGTGGCCGGCCTCCCGACAGACAACGTTCAGGCACCAGTGAAGGCCGTAGCTCAGGTAGACATAGGCTCTGCCGGGTGGGCCAAACATCGTGGCGTTGCGTGGTGTCGGTCCCTTGAAGCTGTGCGAAGCCGCATCGTCGACGTCGTAGGCCTCGGTTTCGACGATCACGCCGCCGACGCCCTTCACCAGCAGCGTCCAGCCGACCAGCCGTCTTGCCACGGTTTCCGGACCTTGCGCAAAGTCCATGTGTCACCCACGCCGCCTTCAGTCGTGTGCCGGCAGTGGGTCAGCTGCGCTTGCCTTTCAGGTGCTGCTCCACCTCGGCGGCGCGGTCGCCTACCGCGGCAACCGCCTGCTTCAGCTGTTCGGTCGTGACGCCGAACTTGGCGGCCCAATCGCGCAGCTCATAGTCCTCGTTGACATTGATGCGTTGACGGTCCTGGCCGCCGGTCTTTGCCTTGTCGTCTGCCATGTTGTTGCTCCGGCATGTTGATGTCGGTGGAGGAGGGCAAGGCCCGGATGACCAGGCCTTGCCGCAAGCCGGTCAGTGCGGGTCGCCGGCCTGGCCCATCAGTTCTGCCTTCCGCGCGGCGATCTCCTCGCCGATCACATCCAGGTCGAGGTCGGACTTGCGAATCTTGGGGAACATCTCGCCTTCCTCTTCCTTGACGTGATGGTCGATGTACTCACCCAGCACCTTGACCTTGGCGTCATACAGCGGATCGTCAGGCGAGCCGGCCTCGATCTGAGCAATCAGCTCCTTGGCGCTGGCGTGCTCCACGTCGGCCTCGTCGACCAGATCCTCGTCTTCGCCCAGCACTTCGCGAGCGCGCGGGTAGAAGAGTTCCTCTTCCGCGGTTGCATGGGCGGTCAGCATCACGCAGATCTGCGCGGCGACGACCTGCTTCTCTCCGGGATCAGCTTCAGCTTTGACGAGCTTGTCGTAGGCCTTGAAGAGCGCCTTCACCTCGCGGTGGTCGGTGATCAGGAGGTCGATCGCGTCGGGAGCTTCGCTGCCACGGGCCTTTGAACCCGTGGCAGGTTTGGTGGATGCGCCCTTGGACGCCTTGGCTGAGGTTTTCGTTGCGGTTGGCATGTGATTTCCTACTGGCTGGTGGCAAAGCGCGCCGCCCAATGCAAGCCGAGCGGCGCGGGGTTCAAACGGCGCTTTCGTGCCTTTTCAAGCTTCTCCATCGGCAAATTTCATGCCCTGAAGCAGCGCCAGTGACAAGGTACTGACGATTGGGCAATGAGCTGCTCGACAGCCTTACTTTTTGGGAGCGACGCTCAAGGCCTGGGCCATTTCAAGATGATGACGAAGGCCCGGCAGCGTCTTTTCCGCCCAGGCCTTCACCTCGGGGTCCTTGGCGTTCTTGGCGGCGTCCTCGAACAGCTTGATCGTGCCCTTGTGCGCATTCACGCCGAAGTGCTTGGCGTAGCGCTCGTCGAATTTGTCGTTGTCGCCAGCGTCAATCAGCTTGAGCTCGGCCTTCTGCTTGATCGACGGGCCTTCCGGGAGCTTGACGCTCTTCTTCGCGGCCAGGGCCTTGAGTTCGTCGGCGACCTTCGTGTGGTCGGTAATCATGGCGTCGGCAAACGCCTTCACGTCGGCACTTTTTGCCTTGGATTGGGCCAGCTTGCTCGCCTCGATCTCCGCGGCACCAGCGTGCGCGGCATCCTTCATGAATGACTCGTCGGACTTGGCGTGGGCTGGCAACGCCACCAGTGCGGTGAGCGTGAGGAGAGCGATTGACAGTAGATGTTGAACACGACGCATGGAAGCTCCTTCATGGAAAAAACTGCGCTGCAGCTGCGACGCCGTTTTGGGCAAATGACGTTCCCGTTGACCAAGCTGCCAACCTCAACCGGGGAAAAAAGAAGCCCTGGGGCAGTGATGCTCAAGGGCTTTTCGGAGTTCCTGGGACGACGCGGGATCGCTCAGGATGATCGGTTGGTGGAGAGGAGGAGGATCGAAATCGTCCCTGGAAGGCTTGCAGCGCCTGGTAGGTCCTGCCGGCGTCGGGTGCTGTGCCTATCGGATGGCGATCTGCATGGCAAGACGGCCTGCCTGCAGCCGCAAGAGACACAGCACGCACAGCAGCGAGAACACCGTTCCTGCAAGCAGCGTGTAGCGATAGTCATGCTCGGACAGGTCGAGCATTGGCCCCTGGATGCTGCTGACAAGGATGGTGCCGAAGATGACCATCAGGTCTTTGGTCGAGTTGAATTGCACGAAGCTGGCGCGAGGAAACAGCGCCATTGGCATTGAGGCGGCGGCCGTGAACCAGGCGCCTGAGATCACCACGTGGGCGAAGTAGAAGGCGCGGAAGCTGGCGGCGTCCGACACCATGGCGAAACCGGCCGCGGAGATGGCGCAGTACACCGTCATGATGACCACCGAGACCCGCAGTGCGCCAAAGCGATCAGCCATGGACCCGATGGCAAAAGCCGACACGATGGACACCGCATAGCCTGCCGCCGTCAACGCGCCCAGCGTGGTCTTCTGGATGCCCGCCGCGTGCGCATAGTGAAGGTAGAAGGTGTTGAAGGGACTGAAGGTGACGCTCGCCAGCACGAAGGCGGCGACGGCCCACCCATAGGGGCGATAGCGGAAGCAGGCCAGCACATGATCGAGTGGAAATCTCAGCCGGCTCCCGGTTCTGACCGCGGAGGGAGTCTCGGGCGGCAAGGGCGTTTCTTTCAGCATCAACGCCATCGCGAGGATGGGCAGGCAGAAGAAGAGGCCGACGCCGATCAGGACCTCGCGCAGATAGTGGTCCGTGAGCGCGAAGATCCAGTTGTGGTACGCGATGCCGATCGTCAGGCTGACGATCCGGAACACCGCAAAGAAGCGACCGAGCAGGCCCGCGGGCACGAGGTCGTTGACGAGGCCGTTGAACAGCGAGAAAGCGCTGATGGCGGCGCAGTCGAATGCGGCCCAGAACAGGCTGAACAGGACGAGGCGGCAGTTGTGCAGGCCGGGTGACCAGCCGCCCAGTGCTGCGTCGAGCGAGCCCGCCAGTGTGGGCGACGCGGCCAGGCCCACCATGGCCAGAAGACCGGTGGGCGCGGCAATCATCAGGAAGGGCTTGCGCCTGCCGAGGCGGCTGCGGCAGCGGTCCGAGTGATAGCCGGCCAGCGGCACCAGCAGCAAGCTCAAGGCGGCGGGCACGGTGGACAGCAGCAGCGAGATCGTGGTGTCGGACGCCGCATGCCGGCGCAGCAGTTCGAGCGCGCTCGGCACGGCCGCGCGCTCGCGCATCGAGACGCCGAAATCGCCGCACAGCAGCCAGAGCAGCAGGACGGCCAGGCCGGCAAGGCCGGTCGACAGGACGCTTCGGGCGCTGGCAGAGCGCACGTAGTTCATCGTCAGCCGCGCTGCGGGACTGGACCGGTCGATTTGCGCACGATGAGCTCGAGGGGCAGGGCGATCTTCTTCGCCTCCTGGCTCTGGCCCTCGATGAGCGCCATCAGTTCCCGCACGGCGCACGCACTGAGCTCTACCAGCGGCTGGCGCATCGTGGTCAGCGGGGGGTGGATATGGCCGGAGATGGCGATGTCATCGAAGCCGACGACCGAGATGTCGCCCGGCACACGCAAGCCCTTGCTGTGGATGGCATCGATGGCGCCGAACGCCATCTCATCGTTGGCGGCAAAGATGGCCGTTGGCGGCTCGGACAAGGACAGCAGTTGCTGGGTTGCCGCGTACCCGCCGCTTTGAACGAAGCGGCCGGTGACGATCAATGCCGGATCGACGGCAATCCCGGCAGCGTTCAATGTTTCGACATAGGCGGCCTGGCGCTCGCCGCTCTGGCCGGTGTGATGCGAGCCGGCGATGAAGGCGATGCGACGGTGGCCCAGTGAAAGCAGATGCTCGACGGCCAAGCAGGCGCCCTTGCGGTTCTCTACGACGACGACCGGCAGCTTGGTGCTGCGTGCCTCGAAGTTGACGAAAACGCAGGGCAGTTGGCGCTGCTCCAGCTCGGCAAGGTAGCCGTCCTCGACGTTCGGCATGGGCAATACCAGGCCCGCGCACAGGTTGGCCAGCATGTCGCGCGTGCCCGCGCGTTCCGGGCCGTCGAAGCGCTCGGCATTGAAAAGCACGATGTCGTAGCCACGGGCGCGGGCCTCGTTGCTGATTTCCCTGGTGATCTCGTGAAGCGCGAGTGAGCCGAAGTTGTTGACGAAGATGCCGATCAGCCGGCTCTCCGCGCCGCGCATGCGTCGCGCCACCATGTCCGGCGCGTAGTTCAGCTGTGCCGCGGCTTCCATGATCCGCGCCCGCGCGTCCTCGGAGACGTAGCCCTTGCCGCGAATTGCGCGCGATGCCGTGATGGGGGCGACGCCAGCCAGCTTTGCTACTTCACTGAGCCTGCTCGGTTTGGGCATAGATCGACGTAGAAATTGGATACCTAATGTGGTCACGATACCACATTCTGTGATGGCAAGGATCTGTTACTCCGTATAAACCCCCAGCCGCTGCGGTCTCGCGGCGCGACGGAAGAAAAATCCTTGTCCGTGATCACCAATATGCTAACGTGACCATATTCGCTTCCAATGATGGGCTGGCATTGCTCATCAGGTGCACTCCGCAATGATCAGACTGAAGAATCACGTGACTGGCCTGTTGTTTGCGCTGAGCCTGGCGCTTGGCGGTTGCGCGAATGCGCCCGCCAAAAGTGGGGCCGGCAGTCGCAGTGACGTGCTTGCCGCGATCGACAAGGTCAATGCCTATTGGCAGGCCCGCACGCCAGCGCAGGAAAGTCCGTTCTGGAACGTGGCGGCCTATCACACCGGCAACATCGAGGCCTATCGGGTGACGGGCAAGGACAGCTACCGGCGCTATTCAGAGGCCTGGGCGGAGCACAACCAATGGGCGGGCGCGAAGTCGCAGGACAAGGCCAGCTGGAAGTACAGCTATGGTGAAACCGACGACCACGTGTTGTTCGGTGATTGGCAGATCTGTTTTCAGGTCTATGCCGATCTCTACCAGCTCGACAAGGATCCACGCAAGATCGCCCGCGCCCGCGAGGTGATGGAATATCAGATGAGCACCACCAATAAGGATTATTGGTGGTGGGTGGATGGGCTTTATATGGTCATGCCCGTCATGACGAAACTCCACAAGATCACCGGCAATCGTCAATATCTCGACAAGCTGTACGAGTATTACAGCCACGCCGGCAGCATCATGTACGACCCGGCCGAGCAGCTCTACTACCGCGATGCCAGATACGTTTATCCGAAGCACAAGAGCGTCAACGGGAAGAAGGACTTCTGGGCGCGCGGCGACGGCTGGGTGTTTGCCGGGCTCGCGAGAGTGCTGTCGGACTTGCCCCAGGACGACCCGCATCGCGGCGAATACATCGAACGGCTGCAGGCCATGGCGGCGGCGCTGGTGCCGCTGCAGCAGCCCGAGGGCTACTGGACGCGCAGCCTCATGGACCCGGCCCACGCTCCCGGGCCCGAGACCAGTGGCACCGCGTTTTTCACCTACGGCCTGCTCTGGGGTATCAACAACGGCTTGCTGCCGCGCGACCGATATCTGCCGGCCGCGCAGCGCGGCTGGCATTACCTGACGACGGTCGCCATGCAGCCGGACGGCAAGCTGGGCTATGTGCAACCCATCGGTGACCGCGCGATTCCGGGTCAGGTGGTCGACCAGAATTCCACGTCGCACTTTGGCGTCGGCGCTTTCCTCCTTGCCGGGGCGGAAATGGCCCGCCTGCTCGATAAATGACGCTGCCGCCAGGAGGTCCTATGGAACGCCGCAATTTCATGCGCGCAGCGGCCTGTGGGTCAGCCCTGCCGGCGCTGCTGGGCGCGGGCTCTGCGGGCTCTGCGGTGTCCACGGGGGCGCCCGGCCAGGAGCGTGCCTACCTGCTGGACCTGCTCCGGCAGATGGCCGAGCCGGTACTGGACCCCATGTCCAGGGGCGAGCTGAAGAAGAAGTTCGTGCTGGAGCTCAGCCCCACCTGGGATGGTCGGGACCCGTCGGTTGCCTATCTCGAATGTTTTGGCCGCCTGATGTCGGGCATCGCGCCTTGGCTCGCGCTGCCGGCCGATGCCACGCCCGAAGGCAGGTTGCGCCAGCGCCTGCAGCAGCAGGCCCTGCAAAGCTATGCCAACGCGGTCGACCCCAAAAACCCCGACTACCTGACCTGGAAGGGCCACGGTCAGGCGTTGGTCGATTCGGCCTACTTCACCAATGCCTTGATGCGCGCCCCCAAGGTGTTGTGGGAGCCGCTCGATGCCACCACCAAGGGCCGCATCATTGCCGAGATCAAGGGCCTGCGCCGCATCGAGGTGCCCTACATCAACTGGCTGCTGTTCGCGGCGATGAACGAGGCCTGGCTGTTGTCCATCGGCGAGGAATCCGACCCGATGCGCATGAATGGCGCGATCCGCAAGATCAACGAGTGGTATGTCGGCGACGGATGGATCAAGGACGGCCAGGACTTCCATTTCGACTACTACTGCTCCTACGTCATGTACCCCATGCTCCTCGAGATCCTCGAGGTGCTGGCGGCCAGGAAGGCGCCGTTCTGGAACGCCAAGCCGGAAGACCTGCTGGCGCAAGCCACCAAGCGCGCGCAGCGCTACTGCGAACACCTGGAGCGTTTCGTGGGGCCGGAAGGCAGCTACCCGCCCATCGGCCGCTCGCTGACCTACCGCACCGCGGTATTCCAGCCACTGGCCTTGCTGGCCTGGCGCAAGCAGCTTCCCGCCTCGCTGCCCGAGGGCCAGGTCCGTTCGGCCCTGCACGCGGCCCATGTCGCCATCTGGGGCGGCCCGGGCAACTTCAGCAAAGATGGCTTCCTCACCATCGGCTTTCGCGGCCACCAGCCCGAGCTGGGGGACTGGTACTCGAACAACGGCAGCATGTACATCGCTGCGGCCGGCCTGCTGGCCTTGGGCCTGCCGGCCAGCGATTCCTACTGGACCGCGCCTGCGCAGGACTGGACGCAGAAGAAGGCGTTCAGCGGCAGCAGGTTTCCCAAAGACTACGCGGTGAACTATTGATGTGGCGTGCCATCTTCGCCGCAGGGCTGGCCTTGGCGGCGCTCGGTGCCGAGGCGGCCGAGCGCATGGTCATCACCGTCCGGCATGAGCTGAAGGCGGCGCGTCCGGCCGAGACGATCACGATCCCGTGGGCGGAGGTTGCCCGGCGCCTGCCGGGGGCGCTGATGCTGCAGCTGGCCGTGCGTGATGCCAGTGGCCGCCTGTTGCCCTACCAGGTCACCAATGTGGCGCCATTGGCGCGGGACCCCAAGGGCGCGGGCATCGCCTACGGTGAGCTGATCTTCCAGCACGACTTCGCGGCGGATGAGCAGAGCGCCCGCTTCACCGTCGAGAGGAGCGCCACGGTGGCGCCGCCGTTCCCGGTCAAGGCGTTTGCCCGCTATGTTCCCGAGCGCCTGGACGACTTCGCATGGGAAAACGACAAGATCGGCCATCGCACCTACGGGCCGGCGCTGGCCGAACCGGCGCCGCCGGGCAGTGACAAGGAAGTGCTGGTGACGAGCGGCCTGGACATCTGGTTCAAGCGCCCGTCCTATCTCATCATCGACCGTTGGTACAACAAGGGGCACGATCACTATCACCGGGAAGAGGGCGAGGGCCTGGACATGTA
This sequence comes from Roseateles sp. P1_C1_2, assembly GCF_056406535.1. Lineage (NCBI taxonomy): Bacteria > Pseudomonadati > Pseudomonadota > Betaproteobacteria > Burkholderiales > Sphaerotilaceae > Roseateles > Roseateles sp. P1_C1_2. The sequence continues at coordinate 177,538 of NZ_JBFUAB010000006.1, read as the reverse complement.
CGCCGTCGGCCGTACGCGTGGCGCGGGCGGCACCGGCATCTGGAATGGCAGCCGCCTCTTCACCAGTCGCAACTACTCGGCCTGGCGTGTGCTGGCGAACGGGCCCGTGCGGGCTGTCTTCGAGCTGGATTACGCGGCCTGGGACGCGGAGGGTGTGTCCGTCAGCGAAACCAAGCGCTTCACGGTCGACGCGGGCCACTTTTTCGACGTGGTCGAAAGCAGCTTCAGCACCCCCAGCCCGCAGACGCTCACTGTCGCCCTGGGCTTGAACAAGAAGCCGGCCTACGCTGAGCAGGCGCCGGAGGTCGCCGCCTACCGCGCGCCGGACACGTTGATGCAGTGGGTGCGCCAGCGCAGCGCGGGTGACTTCGGCACCGCCATCGTCCTGCCGGGTGCGCAGGGTTATGCAGCGGATGCCGACAACGAGCTGATCCTCGTCAAGGCCAGGACCGGGCAGCCGCTGCGCTACTTCCTGGGCGCAGCGGCCAGCTGGTCCGGCGAATTCCCCGCGGCGCCGGCCTGGCAGGCCTATGTGGAGGCCTATCGYCAGCGCGTGGCTTCGCCGATCCGCGTTGAAGTCGGTGCGGAGTAGCCACGCTCACCATGTCCAAGCCTTTCAAACGCATCCTGATGACCGGCGCTGCCGGCGGGCTCGGAGGCCGCCTGCGCGGCCGCCTGCAAGAGTTCGCCGAGATCGTGCGCCTGAGTGACGTGGCGGATCTGGGACCGGCGCAACCGGGCGAGGAAGTGGTGCACTGCGACCTCGCTGATCGGGACCAGGTGCTCGAGATGTGCCAGGGGGTCGACGCTGTCCTGCACTTCGGCGGCGTGTCCACCGAGACCGAGTTCCAGCCGATCATGGCCGCGAACATCCTCGGCGTGGTCAACCTGTACGAGGCCGTCCACAAGCTGGGCATCCGGCGCGTCGTGTTCGCGAGCTCCAATCACACGATGGGCATGTACCGAACGACCGAGACGGTCGACGCCTCGATGCCGACGAGGGCCGATGGCTACTACGGCGTCTCCAAGGTGTTCGGGGAATCGCTATCCCGGCTTTATTGGGACCGCTTCGGCATCGAGACGGTGTGCATCCGCATCGGCTATTGCTTCCCCGAGGCCACCACGCACCGGCAACTGGCAACCTGGCTGGGGCTGGACGACCTGGTCCAGCTGTTGCGTCGTTCGCTGCTGACGCCGCGGGTGGGCCACACCATCACCTTCGGCGTCTCCGACAACCCGGGCAAGTGGTGGGATGACCGGCACTCGCGCTTTCTGCGCTACCAACCGACTCAGAGCTCGCGCCAGTTTGCGGATCGAATCGCCGATGCGGTGGACTGGTCGGACCCGCACGACCCGGCGCTGGTGTACCAGGGTGGGCCCTTCCTCAACATCGACCCCAAATACAAGGATTGATGTGCGACCGCCGCGCTTCCCCGATATGCGAGCCGCGTTCCACGCAATTTCGTATATCTCGGGCCCGTTTATTGATACCTTCTCTTCGGCCCGTGGCAGTAAGCTGAGGCAACAATGGCTCGCACCCTCGATGGTCGCGCCAGCCCGCTGGCGGCTGTCGTTGCAAAGCAACTTGCAGCCGAATGAGACAACGTTACCATATCAAAGAAGGCGGCACCGGCACGTGACCGCATCGATGGCGCCCGCTTGGCAGCCGCCATCCAGCAGATGACCGGAATTTGTGCTGCGCGTGATTGGCCGGGATGGTGCTATTTTTTTAACCTGACATGGTAACGTTGACATAATAATAAATACCACTTCAGTGGTTGCTTAAATAAACTGACAAGCTCCGGCGTTTCAATAAGGCCGGAATTGCAAATAAGCCCGCAGTGGCATATGGAGCAGAGACAATGAAACAACGACTGATCTATTCGGCGATCTCCATCGCGCTTGYCGCTGCCTACGGGCAGGCAGGTGCCCAGGCAACTGCTGCCGCCCCGGTGGCCGAAAAGGCGCCAGACGCGTCGGACGGCGCGGCCAAGGCAGAAAAAAGCCAGCTCGAAGCCGTGGTGGTGACGGGCTTCCGTTCCAGCCTGGAAAAATCGATGGTGCTCAAGCAGCAGGCCATCGGCGTGCGCGACTCCATCGTGGCCGAGGACATCGGCAAGTTCCCCGAGGCGAACGTGGCGGAGTCCCTTCAGCGCGTGCCGGGCGTCATCCTGAACCGCGATGAGAGTTCGGGCGAAGGCCAGCGCATTTCCATCCGCGGCCTGCCGACCGAGTACTCCGTCACCACGCTGAACGGCGCGCTCGTGAACGCCACGTCCACCGCCACCATCGGCAGCGCGGCTCGCGGCTTCAACTACGACGTGTTCGCGTCCGAACTGTTCGGCCGCGTGGACTTCTACAAGACCCCGCTGGCGGAACTGAGCGAAGGCGGCATGGGCGGTGTGGTGGACCTGCAGACCCCGCGCCCCTTCGACAATCCCAAGCGCACCATCCGCTACGGTGTCACCGCGTCGTACAACACCACGTCCGGCAAGACGGACCCGATGGGCTTCGCGCTGTTCTCCAACACCTGGGGCGAGTGGGGCTTCCTGGCGGGCGTGTCGCACGCGTCGAGCGTGAACAATCGCTCCGGCTTCGAGGCGACCGGCGGCTACAACAGCTCCGCACGCGCCAGTCAGAGCCCCGTGAAGGGCAACTTCGCCTTTGCGCTGGACTACGACAGCCCACGCGCCAATCTGGGTAGCCTGACCCGTGCCCAGGTCGACAACGCACTGCTGCCGCGCATTTACCGCTTCTATGGTTCGTCCAACGACCGCAGCCGCGACGGCATGGTGGCCTCGCTGCAGTACAAGACGCCGACCCTGGACTTCAGCCTGGACACGCTTTATTCCAAGCTGAAGAACACGCGCGACGAGATGTACTTTGGCCTGTTGATCCGCAACAGCCGCACCACCAACCGCAGCGCGCCCGCAGGCCAGTCCGGCAACAACGGCTTCATCCCGCTCGACGTGAAGATCGATCCGGCGTCGAACCTGCTGACGGGCACCTTCGGCAACACGTCCTACAGCAGCGGCGTGACCTACAGCGAAGACGAGACCAAGTTCGGCTATGTGGCCGCCAATGCCCGCTGGAAGGTGAGCGACAAGCTGGTTCTCACCGGCCAGTTGAGCACCAACAACAGCAAGGCGCTGAGCTACCAGGACACGCTGTCCGGCCAGATCTTCGGCGTCGACTCCACCATCGACTACGGCAGCGACCACGTCTATCCGTCGATGTCCTCGCCGGTCAGCTACACCGATCCGGCCAACTTCCAGGGCTTCGGCATCGGCACCGGCTGGACCCGCGAGACCGACAAGGGCAAGCAGGGCCGCGTCGTGGCCGACTGGGACTACGCCCTGGCCGGCGACTGGACCGGCCACCTGAAGGCCGGCCTGGTGTACGCCGAGACCTCCAAGGACATCAACAAGCGCAACGGCACCTCCGGCGCCACCGCCAAGCTCAATACCCTGGGCACGGCAGGCCTGCGTTCGGGCATGACCTCCACGCTGCCGATCGGCAACCTGGACATGGGCGCCGGCTGGCCGCACGCCTGGGGCACCTTCACCCGCGACTACACCTACGCCACCTTCGACCCGCTGGCCTTCAACTCGGAGGCGACCTTCACGCCGGCGCAGAGCTTCAAGGCACAGGAGAACGTGTCGACCGGCTTCATCCAATCCGACTTCAGGGGCGAGGTGTTTGGCAGGGAACTGCGCCTGAACGCCGGCGTGCGCTACTCGCGCACCAAGACGCTGATCGACAACTTCAAGCAGCAAGGCACCAGCCTGACCTACCTGCCCAACCAGGAGAAGGGCTCTTACAGCAACGTGCTGCCGGCCGTCAGCTCGGCACTGGACCTGACGGACACCCTGACCTGGCGCGCCTCCTGGGGCAAGACCCTCAGCCGCGCATCGCTGTCCATCATTGCGGCTCAGACTGTCATCCCCAACCCCTTCGACAACACGGCCACCGCCGGCAACCCGAGCCTGCGCCCGCAGCAGTCCAAGAACCTCGACACCAGCCTGGAGTGGTACTTCCAGAAGGGCAGCATGCTGTCGGCCGCGCTCTTCAAGAAGGAGTTGACCGACGCCACCGTGGCCGCCACCACGCAGACCACCTTCGGTGCGCTTGGCCTGCCCGATACCGCGTTGGGTGCCATCTTCCAGAACGCGCAGGGCAAGGTCGACCCTGCGCTGCCGATGAACCTGCGCACCTTCAGCAACGCCGGCAAGCAGACCCTGAAGGGCTTCGAGCTGGCCTACCAGCAGGACTTCAACTTCCTGCCCGATCCCTTCAAGGGCTTCGGTGCGCTGGCCAGCTACACGCACATCAATCCGTTCAACAGCGCGCAGTGGATCACCAACGCGGGCAACACCATCGACGTGAACTCGGTGCCCAAGTACGCCTACAGCACCACGCTCTACTACGAGAAAGGTCCGTTCGCGTTCCGCACGTCCTACAACTACAAGGGCCGCTCGCTGCATGGCGACAACCCGAAGAACAACGGTGACGACCTGATCCGCTGGCGCGCCGGCCGTGGCTATCTGGACGCCAACGTCAGCTACAAGATCAACGATTCGCTGGAGATCCGCCTGGACGCGCTGAACCTGTCCAACACGCTGGCCTACGACTACTTCGAAGACGCCACCGGCCAGTACGGCCTGGGCAACAAGACCCGCATGGACTACGCGAAGTACGACGGCCGCACCTTCAAGATCGGGCTGCGCGGCAAGTTCTGAGCACGACGTTGATTGAATGCAGAGCGGGCTCCATGCGAGGCTCGCTCCTTTGCACTCGCATGAAAACAGCATCGTTAGCTCTGGTCATCGCGGCGTTGGTTGCCGGTTGCGCAATCGCGCCGCAACGCGAGGCTGTGCCCGCAAGTGACGTGCGCCTGGTGGACGTGGCCGATGGCTGGGCGCGGAACTCCGTCAATGCCGTCGTGTTCCGCAAGAACTCCCTCGCCACCCAGGGCGACGTGCAGTACATCGCCTTCTACGACCAGCACGCGCAGGTGGTGCTGGGCAAGCGCAAGCTGGGCAGCGACGCCTGGGAGCTGAAGACCACGCCCTACAAAGGCAATGCGCTGGATGCCCACAACAGCATCAGCATCATGGTCGACGGTGCGGGCTACCTGCATCTCGCCTGGGACCACCACAACAGCGCGCTGCGCTACGCGCGCGGCCTGCAGCCCGGCGCGCTGGAGATGACGAGCGAGATGCCGATGACGGGGCAGGACGAGGGTTCCGTGTCCTACCCGGAGTTCCACCGCCAGCCGGACGGCCACCTGCTGTTCTTCTACCGCGACGGCGGCTCGGGCCGCGGCAACCTGGTCATCAACCGCTACGACGTGGCGACTCAAACGTGGACGCGGTTGCACGGCAACTTGATCAGCGGGGAAGGCAAGCGCAACGCCTACTGGCAGGCCTTCGTCGACCACCGCGGCACGCTGCACGTGTCCTGGGTCTGGCGCGAGTCGCCCGACGTCGCCAGCAACCACGACATGGCCTATGCCCGCTCGCGCGACGGCGGCCGGACCTGGGAAACGTCGGAGGGCCGGCCCTACACGCTGCCCATCACGGCCGTCAGCGCCGAGTACGCCGCGCGCATCCCGCAGCACAGCGAGTTGATCAACCAGACGTCGATGTCGGCCGACCAGGACGGCCAGCCCTACATCGCCAGCTACTGGCGGCGGGCGGGCAGCACGGTGCCGCAATATCAGGTCGTCTACCGCCGCGGCGGCGCCTGGCGGGAACTGGAGCTGGGCTTCCGACGCACGCCGTTTTCGCTCAGCGGCGTGGGCACCAAGGCGATTCCCGTGTCGCGGCCGCAGATCATGGTCAGCCTGCAAGGCAGCCAGCCCACGGCGCTGCTGGTGTTCCGTGACGAAGAGCGCGGCAGCAAGGTGTCGGTCGCCCGCATCACCGACTTCAGCGCCAAGCGCTGGACCGTGCGCGACCTGACGACGGATTCCGTGGGGGCGTGGGAGCCCAGCTTCGACACGGCGTTGTGGCGCAAGCAAGGCGAATTGAATCTGTTCCTGCAAACCGTGAGGCAGGTGGACGGGGAGGGTGCCGCCGATGTTCCGGCCAGCAAGGTGCGCGTGCTGCAGTGGCGGCCATAAATTCGGGCGCCGAGATATCCCTATCTCCCAAGGGCCTGCGAATACTCGTAACTACATGTTTGCAGCTATATGAACTTTGAATGCGACGCGGGCGAAACGGCATAAGAATTAAAAAACTGCCGATGCTAGCCTGTGGATATTACATGTTCAGCGAACTATTTCGCCGGGCAGCGTAATCCTCGCTATCAATAGCGCGGCCGGCGCGGTTTTTTCCTCGCGCGCCGCGTATTCACCTCACGGAGACAAGCATGCGGTCAGAGAATTTCATAAAAACCGTCCTCGCCGGTTTGATTGGTCAATTGTGGCTGGCATCCCCAGTGCATGCCCAGGACGCAACCAAGGAAAAGACGGACTTGGAGCGTGTCGTCGTCACCGGCATCCGTGCCTCGCTGGAATCGTCGGTCGCGACGAAGCGCATGCAGGAGGGCGTGGTGGATGCGGTGTCTGCCGAAGACGCCGGAAAATTCCCCGACACCAATATTGCCGAGTCGCTGCAACGTGTCACCGGCGTGCAGATCCAGCGCAACAACGGCGAGGGTCGGTATATTTCCGTCCGGGGTTTAGGTCCTGAATTCAACAATGTGCTCGTCAACGGGCGAACGCTGACCAGCGATACCGGCGGCCGTGAGTTCTCGTTCGACCTGCTGTCGCCCGATCTAATTTCCAAGGCGCTGGTTTACAAGACGGCCCAGGCCTTCCTTCCGGAAGGCGGTATCGGCTCCACGGTCGATATTCAAACGGCGCGCCCGCTGTTGGGCCGAAAAGGTCACAGCGCGGTAGTGAATCTGTCCGGCTCCTACGATTCGAACTCCAAGAAAAAGACGCCCAATGCGAGCGCGATGTATTCGTTCGCGAATGACGACCGCAGCTTCGGCGTCAGCGGTTCCCTGTCGTATACCGACCGCGCCTCGAAGCAGACCAAGGTCGTCAACGACGCGTGGAACTACAAGGACGTGTCGCTGATCAACGGCGATCTCAATTCCAAGAACCTGACCATGGCCGACGTGACGGTCAAGAAGCTCTACATCCCGCAGAGCTTCGGCTTCCAGGAAGAGAACGAGCGCCGCAAGCGCCTGGTGGCCGCGGGCACGGTCCAGTTCAATCCGACCTCGGCGCTCAAGCTCTCGGCCGATGCGCTGTACTCGCGCCTGGACCAGAAGAACGACGTCATCGCGGTCAGCGATTGGAACAACCCCACCCAGCTCGGCGTCAAGTTCAACGCCGACAACCAGATCACCAGCTTCCTGCGACCCGGCTCGACCTTCTTCGCCAACAACCCCGAAATCGCCGGCCCGGGCAAGCTGCTCGGCGAGGCGAACTCGAACGACATGATCGTCAAGGCCGGCGACCGCCTGTCGACGACCAAGGCCTTCGGCGGCAATGCCAAGTGGGCGCTGGCGCCCGAGTGGAACCTCGAAGCCGACCTGTCCACGTCGCGCACGACCTCGGGCTCGCCCGACATGTGGATCGTCGCCGGCATGGTGCCCAAGAACGGCGATGTGCTGACCTTCGACGGCACGCCCACCATCCACTTCGGCGACAGCCTCTCCGATCCCACCGCCGTGCGCGCCCACGCGGTCGCCTACGGGCAGATCCGCAACGGCGACGACCTGAAGGAAGGTCGCGTCAACCTGGGGTGGGACCACGAGATCGGTGCCTTCAAGGGCCTGCAGTTCGGGCTGTCGGCCTCGCGCCGCAAGGTCGACCGCACCCAGTGGAACAGTGACTCCTGGAACGCCTTCAGCGGCTATCACGTGTCGCTGCCGGCATCGCTGTTCACGGTGAGCAAGCTCGACAACATCCTGGGCGCGGAAGGCGCGATGCCATCGACCTTCCTCAGGTTCGACCCCTACGCCTACATGGCCTACCTGAACCAGCCGTCGCTGATCGCGCAGTCGAACGATCCGGCGCTCTACGGCGACAAGACCAAGTACCCCAACGGTCCGATGGCCATCGACTACACCAAGCCGTCGATGTGGGCCGTCAAGGAGAAGGTGTCCAGCCTGTTCGTGGACAGCAAGTGGGAGGGCGACGGCTGGTCGGGCAGTGCCGGGGTGCGGTATGTGCACGTGAACTCCACGTCGATGGGCATCAGCCGGGTGCTGCTGTCGGCCGTCAAGAGCCCCAACGACACGACCTACATCCTGAACTACGGCCCGAGCACCGTGAACTCGGTCGACAACAGCTACAACAACCTGCTGCCGTCGGCCAACCTCAAACTCGACCTGACCCGGGACCTGGTGCTGCGCCTGGCCGCGTCCAAGACCTTGACGCGCCCGACGCTGAACCAGATGGGTGTGGACAACTGGTATGGCGGTCGCTATGGCGACGTGCAGACCGGCGGCGGCAACCCCTACCTCAGGCCGATGCGCTCGACCAACCTGGACGCGTCGCTGGAGTGGTACCTGTCCAAGACCAACTACCTCAGCGCGGCCGTCTTCCACAAGAAGGTCACCGACTTCCTGGAAACCCAGCTGGTCGACGTCCAGCTGCCGCAGTACGCCGAGATCGCGCACGACACCCGGATCCGCAACGGCCAGCACGGCAAGATCAAGGGGCTGGAGCTGGCCGGGCAATACGCCTTCGACTCGGGCATCAGCCTGCTGCAGGGCTTCGGCGTCGCGGCGAACTTCACCTATGTGGATGCCAACGCCGAGCGTGAAGGCGGTGTGGCGACCTGCGGATATCCGGGCCTGTCCAAGCAGTCCTACAACGGCTCGGTGTTCTACGAGAACAGCCGCTTCCAGGCGCGCCTGAGCTACAACTGGCGCAACCACTTCTCCGTCGACTGCGGCGGCGGCAGCACCTTGCCGCGCACCCGTGCCGCCTATGGCCAAGCCGATGCGAGCGTGCGCTACAACGTGACACCGCTGGTTTCGCTGTACGCGGACGCGATCAACCTGAACAACGAACGCATGCATGAGTACGCGAACAACGAGTCGCAGTTCCTGACGCTGGAAGACGTCGGCCGCCGCTTCAACGTGGGTGTGCGGGTGGCGTTCTGAGGCTCGTTGTCGCCTTTTTCCTGTTTCTCCGTGCGGCGCTCAGGCGCTTGCTGTTCACCCTGTCTCGCCCCGCGAGGCGGGGTGTTTTTTGATCAAGACTGCCGAATCCGGAACCCACCATGACCGTTCTACTACCTCGTCGTCGGCTGCTCGGGGCGGCAGCATCTGGCGCCACGCTTCTGCTGAATCCACCGTCTGCCAGCGCGGCCGCACAGCGCTTCACGATCGGCGAGGCCGACTTCCTGCTCGATGGGAAGCCCTTGCAGATCCGCTGCGGCGAAATGCACTTCGCGCGGGTGCCGCGCGAGTATTGGCGGCATCGCCTGCAGGCCATCAAGGCCATGGGCATGAACACGGTGTGCGCCTATCTGTTCTGGAACTATCACGAATGGCGCGAAGGCCAGTACCAATGGGAAGGCCAACGCGATGCAGTCGAGTTTTGCCGGCTGGCCCAGGCCGAAGGTCTGTGGGTCATCCTGCGCCCCGGGCCGTACGCCTGCGCCGAATGGGAAATGGGCGGCCTGCCGTGGTGGCTGCTGAAGCACCCGGGCGATGCTTTCCTGCGCAGCCGCGATGACGCCTTCGTGCAGCCGGCGCGGCGCTGGATGAAGGAAGTCGGGCGGGTGCTGGCGCCCATGCAGGTCACGCAGGGCGGCCCCATCCTGATGGTGCAGGTGGAGAACGAATACGGCTTCCTCAGCGACGACCGCGAGTACATGCGCGTGATGCGTCAGGCGGTCGTCGACGGCGGCTTCAACGTGCCGCTGTTCCAGTGCAACCCGACCAACGCGGTGGCCAGGACGCACATCCCGGAACTGTTCACGGTGGCCAACTTCGGCAGCGACCCGGCGACCGGCTTCAAGGCGCTGGCCGATCTGCAGAAGGGGCCGCTGATGTGCGGCGAGTACTACTCCGGCTGGTTCGACACCTGGGGCGCACCCCACCGCCGCGGCGACAACGCGCGCGCCGTTCAGGACATCGACGCGATGCTGAAGGCCAACGGCTCGTTCAGCCTCTACATGGCCCATGGCGGCACGACCTTCGGCCTCTGGGGCGGCTGTGACCGGCCTTTCCGACCCGACACGACCAGCTACGACTACGACGCGCCCATCGGCGAGGCTGGCTGGCTCGGCGAGAAGTTCCGCACCTACCGTGAATGCCTCGCGAAGCACCTGAAGCCTGGCGAGATCCTGCCCGATCCGCCAGCCAGGTTGCCGGTGATGACGATCCCTTCGTTCGCGCTCACCGAGACGGCGCCGGTGCTCGCCAACCTGCCGGCCCAGGCTATTCCTGCCGAATCGCCGAAGAACATCGAGCAGTACGACATCAGCCGGGGGCTGGTCGCCTATCGCGTCACGCTGCCCGCCGGCCCCGCGGGCAAGCTGGAGGCGGCGAATGCGCGCGACCTGGCCTGGGTCTTCGTTGGCGGCCGCCTGGCCGGCACCATGGACACGCGACACCGCCGCTTCAGCGTCGATATCCCGGCGCGCAGCCGTGACACCACGATCGAGATCCTGCTGTACACGATTGCCCGCGTGAACTTCGGCATGGAAGTCCATGACCGCAAGGGCCTGCATGGCCCGGTGCTGTTCCGCACCTCGAAGAACGCGGCTCAGGAACTCAAGGACTGGGAAGTTCGCGCCATCGACTTCGGCGCCGATGGCGAGTTGCCGCCGCTGCGTTGGCAATCCAAGAAAGCCGCCGGCCCCGCCTTCTGGCGCGGCGGCTTCGACGCGGCGGCGCCTGCCGACACCTTCCTCGACATGTCGTCCTGGGGTCAGGGCATTGTCTGGATCAACGGCCGCTGCCTGGGCCGCTACTGGAGCATCGGTCCCACCCAGACGATGTATCTGCCGGGCCCGTGGATCAAGGCCGGCCGCAACGAGGTCGTGGTGCTCGACCTGACYGGGCCGCGCGCCAATCGCATCGAAGGCAAGACCGCGCCCGTGCTCGACCAGCTGCGGCCGGAGCTCGACCTGGCGCGGCCGCCCAGCAAGGCGCGCCCGCGTCTGGCGGGGTTGGCGCCGGTGCATGCCGGCCAGTTCGCCAGCGGCCCGGCCACCCAGGACGTGCGCTTTGCCGAGCCCGCCCGCGGCCGCCAGCTCTGCATCGAGGTGCTCGACACCTTCGATGGCAAGCCCCATGCGGCAATAGCCGAACTCGCGCTGCTCGATGCGCAGGGCAAGCCGCTGAGCGAGACGGCCTGGACCATCGCCTACGCCAGCAGCGAGGAGGCGCGCAAGGAGGACGGCGGCGCGTTGAATGCCATCAACGGTCAGGCGACTGACTATTGGCACACGGCCTACAGCGGTACCGTCCGTCCCTCGGGTCCCCCGCGCCTCATCATCGACCTCGGCGCGCCGGTCGACATCGCCGGCCTGCGCTACACGCCGCGCCAGGGGCCGGACGGCGTCACCGGTCGAATCCGCCGCTACCGCGTGTTCGTCGGCGACAAGCTGGTCGACAACGATTGAAGAGGACGACCATGAACCCGCAAGTCATAGGCAAGTACAGATGGGCCATCTGCGCGCTGCTGTTCTTCGCCACCACCGTCAACTACCTGGACCGGCAGGTGCTGAGCCTGCTGGCGCCGTCGTTGTCCAAGGAGTTCGGCTGGACCAACACGGACTACGCCAACATCACCGCGGTCTTCCAGTTCGGCTACGCGATCTCCATGCTGTTCGCCGGCCGCTTCATCGACGCCATCGGCACCAAGCGAGCCTTCGCCATCGCTGTCATCGTCTGGTCGCTGGGCGCCATGATGCATGCCTTCTCCGTGCCCATCGGCGGCATCCTGGTGGCGCTCGGCGTCGGGCTGCCGGTGTCCGTGATTGGCTTCATGGTGTCGCGCGCCGTGTTGGCGCTCGGCGAGGCCGGCAACTTCCCCGCCGCCATCAAGGCGACCGCCGAATACTTCCCCAAGAAGGAGCGCTCCTTCGCGACCGGCATCTTCAATTCGGGCGCGAACGTCGGCGCCATCCTGGCGCCGCTCACCGTCCCATGGATCGCCGTCACCTGGGGCTGGCAGATGGCCTTCATCGCCATCGGCGCCATCGGCTTCCTGTGGGTCGCGCTGTGGCTCACTTTCTACGACGCGCCGCCCCAACAGCGCCGGCTGGGCGCCGCCGAGCTGGCCTACATCAACAGCGACCGTGAGGCCACCGAGCCTGCCGTTGAAGGCACCAAGGTGCCGTGGTTCCGCCTGCTCGCGCATCGCCAGACGTGGGCCTTCGTCGTCGGCAAGTTCCTGACCGACGGCGTCTGGTGGTTCTACCTGTTCTGGCTGCCCAAATACCTCACCGGCCAGTACGGCATGAGCACGACGGACATCGCGCTGCCGCTGACCGTCCTCTACAGCATGACCATGATCGGCAGCATCGGCGGCGGCTGGTTCCCGACCTACTTCATGCAACGCGGCTACAAGCCCTATGACGGCCGCATGCGCGCCATGCTCGTCATCGCCTTCTTCCCCCTGGTGGTGCTGCTGGCGCAACCGCTCGGCTCAATCAGCTACTGGATGCCCGTGCTGCTGATCGGCATCGGCGCGTCGGCGCATCAGGCCTGGTCGGCCAACCTCTTCACCACCGTGTCGGACATGTTCCCCAAGCGGGCCATCGGCTCGGTCGTCGGCATCGGCGGCATGGCCGGCGGGCTGGGCGGCGTGGCGGTGTCCAAGCTCGGCGGCTGGATCTTCGACGCCTACGGTGCCCGCGGTGAACTGGCGACGGGCTACATGTTCATGTTCTCCATCTGCGCGCTGGCCTACCTCGTCGCCTGGGCCGCCATGAAGGCGCTCGTGCCGCAGCACAAAGACATCACCGTGCTTTGAGAACCCAGGAGATGCCTGTGCATGCAAGACTGATGGCCGCCCACCTGAGCGTGGTGCTTTTGTTGAGTGCCGCAGCTGCGGTGGCGCAGGCGCCCCAGGTGCAGGCCGTGCAGGTGGACGCCTCGCGGCCCGACTGGGAGAACCCGGCCGTCTTTGCACGCGGCAAGCTGCCGGCCTCAGCCACCCACTTCCCGTTCGAGAGCCGCGCGGCGGCGCTGGCGGGCGACAAGACCCGCTCGGCCCGCTACCAGACGCTGGACGGCCCCTGGTCGTTCAGCTTCTCGCCGTCCTCGGACGATGTGCCGGCCGGTTTCGAGAAGCCCGGCTACGACGTCTCCGGCTGGAAGACCATCAAGGTCCCGGCCATGTGGCAGGCCGAGGGCTATGACCAGGCGCGCTACAACAACATCACCTATCCGCACCCGGCCAACCGGCCGCTGATCCCGCACGCCACCAACCCGGTGGGCTCCTACCGCCGCACGGTCGAGGTGCCGGCCAACTGGTCCGGGCAGGACGTCATCCTGCACATCGGCGCGGCCGGCTCGGCCTACCGTGTGTGGGTGAACGGTGCGGAGGTCGGCTACTCGGAGGATTCCAAGCTGCCCAGCGAGTTCGACGTCACGGCGCTGTTGAAACCGGCGCAGAAGAATGTCGTCGCCATCCAGATCCACCGCTGGTCCGACGGCTCGTATCTGGAAGACCAGGACTTCTGGCGCGTCTCGGGCATCGAGCGCTCCGTCTACCTGAAGGCAGTGCCGAAGACTCGCCTGACCGACCTCTTCGTGCATGCGGGCCTGGACAAGGATTATCGCCACGGACTTCTGTCGACCGACGTGGCGCTGACCGAGCGCGCCCAGCCGCTGCAAGTGCGCATGACGCTGCTGGACGGCGACAAGGTGGTCGCGACCCAGGCCGCCACGGTCGCGGCCGGCGCGGCCCGCACCGAGACGCTGGCAGCGCCCGTGCCTAACGTGCGCCAGTGGACGGCAGAGACGCCCAACCTCTACACGCTGCTGGTCGAGCTGCTCGACGCCGACGGCAAGCTCATCCAGGCAACGCCACAGCGCATCGGCTTCCGCACCGTCGAGATCAAGCGCGGCCTGGTAATGGTCAACGGCCGGCCCATCGTCATCCGCGGCGTCAATCGCCACGAGCACGACCCCGAGACCTTCCATGTGATCTCGGAAGCGTCCATGCGCCGCGACATCGAGCTGATGAAGCGCAACAACATCAACGCGGTGCGGACGTCTCACTATCCGAACGCTGAGCTCTGGTACGCGCTGGCCGACGAGTACGGCCTCTACGTCATGGACGAGGCCAACATCGAGAGCCATGCCTACATGGACTACGGCAACAAGTTCCCGGAACTCCGGCAGAAGTTGCAACTCGGCTTCGATCCGGCATGGGAGGCCGCCCATGTCAGCCGCGTCATGAACATGGTCGAGCGCGACAAGAACCACCCCTCGGTGATCTTCTGGTCGCTCGGCAACGAGGCGGGCATCGGCCCCACCTTCGCGGGTGCCGCCGCGCAGGCGCGCCAGCGCGACCCCTCGCGGCTGATCTCCTACCTGGGCTGGGGCACGCTCGACTGGGAGCACGCGCCCAACGCCTATGTCGACATCTACGCGCCGATGTATGACGACATCGAGAAGATGGTGGACTGGGCCACCGACCCGACCCGCACCCAGCCCATGATCCAGTGCGAGTACGCCCACATGCAGGGCAACTCGGGCGGCAACTTCAAGGACTACTGGGACACGATCTACCAGCACGAGAAGCTGCAGGGCGCCTTCATCTGGGACTGGGTCGACCAGTCGATGTTCCGCACCACGAAGGACGGCCGGCGCTACTGGGGCGACGGCGGCGAGTACGGGCCCAACCCCGGCGGCGACATCGAGTTTGGCGACGGGTTGATCCAGCCTGACCGCACGCCCAACCCACACGTCTACGAAGTGCAGAAGGTCTACTCGCCGATCCAGTTCGAGGCCTTCGATGCGCGCTCATCCACGGTGACCGTGCGCAACCGCCACGACTTCCGCGACCTGTCGGGCTTTGCGTTTGAGTGGGCGCTGCAGGAGAACGGCGTGACGGTTGCCTCCGGGTCGCTGGCGGCGCTGTCGACGCAGGCGCGGCAAACCCAGAAGGTGAAGCTGCCGCTGGCCGGCCAGCCGCGCAAGCCGGGCGCTGAGTACTTCGTCACCGTGCGCGCCAAGGCCAGGGCGGGCGCTGTGCCGCTGACGCCCGAGGGCTACGTCATCGGCTGGGAGCAGTTCGCCCTGGCACCGCACGCGCTTGCATCCAGCCCACCGGCCAAGGGCGCGGTCCAGCTGACGGAGAGCGCAGACGCCGTCACCCTGTCGGCGGCAGGCACGACCCTGGCAATCGACCGCAGGACCGGTCTGCTGACCAGCTATGGCAAGAGCGGCGCGCCGCTGCTGAGCGGCGGCCGGCCGAACTTCTTTCGCGCCGAGACCGACAACGACACGCTGACCGGCACGGTCCGCCAGCAAGCGCCCTGGAAGCTGATGACCCACGAGCGTCAGGTGCGCTCGGTGCTGAGCCGTCGTCTGCCCGGCGGTGCGGTGGAGGTCACGGTCGATCACCACCTCGGCGCCGGCGCGGCGCGCTTCAGCACCACCTACACCATGGGCGCAGACGGCAGCGTCGACGTGGCAGGCGTGTTCACCCCGCTCAAGAGCGACCTGCCGCCGCCCGTCCGCGTCGGCCTGTGGTTCGACATTCCGCAAACGCTGGCCACGGTCGGCTGGTATGGACGCGGCCCGCACGAGAGCTATGTCGACCGCAAGACCGGTGCGGCCGTCGGCCTGTGGCGCGGCGCCATCGCCGAGCAGAACCACGACTACATGCGCCCGCAGGACACGGGCAACAAGGTCGATGTGCGCTGGCTCGAAGTCTCCGGCGGCGGCCGCGGCTTGCGCGTGGAGGGCAGGGCGCTGCTGATGGCCAACGCGCTGGCCTTCCCCTACACCGACCTCTACCGCCGCCCACCCGGCACCTGGAAGAGCAGCGACATCGTGCCCCACGACCACGGCACGCTGCTGATCGACGGCGCGCAATGGGGTGTGGGGGGCGACAACTCCTGGAGCCATGTCGGCCAGCCGCACATGCAGTACCGCACCAAGCTGGAACCCGTTCGCGTCGCCTTCCGCCTGCGGCCTTTCGACGGCGAGGGCAGCACGCCGGAGAAAGCCATGCCCGCACAGGCGACGATGCCGCAGTAGGGCGGCCCGGGTGCTGGCGACTTCGCTCAACCGCTTGCTCGTTGTGGGCCAAGAGACCGGGTAGCCTGCCGCAGCCTTGGCCTCTCTTTCCAGGAACGCACCATGACCCTTCGCCGTCGCACGCTGGCGCTCGCCGTCTCCGCCGCAGCCTTCAGCCTGGCCGCCCAAGGCGCATTGGCCGCCGACAAGATCGCCCTTGTCGCCAAAAGCTCGGGCAACGGCTTCTTCATTGCCGCCCACCAGGGCGCGCAGGAAGCCGCCAAGGCGCTGGGCGGCGTGGAGATCGTGCTCGCCAGCCCGGCCAAGGCCACGGCCGAGGGCCAGATCGAGGTCATCAACACGCTGATTGCGCAGAACGTCAAGGCCATCGTCGTGTCCGCCAACGATCCCGACGCGCTGGTGCCGGTGCTCAAGAAGGCCATGGCACGTGGCATCAAGGTCGTGTCCTTCGATTCGGCGGTGCGCAAGGATGGGCGCCTCGTGCATCTCGCGCCTTCGTCCAATGCGCTGATCGGCCAGAAGCTCGTGGCCCTGACGACCGACGCCATCGGCAGCAGCGGCGAGATCGCGGTGCTGTCGGCCACCGCCCAGGCCACCAACCAGAACCTCTGGATCGCAGAGATGAAGAAGGCGCTGGCCGAGCCCGCAGCCAAGGGCTTGAAGCTGGTCAGCGTGGTTTACGGCGACGACCAGACCGACAAGAGCTATCGCGAGGCCCAGGGTTTGCTGAAGAGCTACCCCAACCTCAAGGCCATCGTCGCGCCGACGACGGTCGGCGTCGCGGCGGCCGCCAAGGCCGTGCAGGACGAGAAGAGGGTGGGCCAGGTCTTCGTCACCGGCCTCGGCCTGCCATCGGAAATGGCCGGCCACGTTCGCAGCGGCGCGGTGAAGAGTTTTGCGATCTGGAACCCCATCGACCTGGGCTACTCGGCGGTCTATATCGCCCACGGCCTCGTCACCGGCAAGGCGACGGCGAGCGCGGGCGCGAAGATCGGCGTGGGCCGCGTCGGCACGGTCACGCTGGACGCGAACACCGAAGCAGTGATGGCCGAACCGTTCACCTACGACGCGGGCAATGTCGACAAGTTCGCCAAGTTCTTCTGACCCTGGCGCGGTGCTCCGGCTGCGGGGCATCCACAAACGTTTCGGGCCGACGCATGCGCTGCGCGGGGTGGATCTTGACCTGAGGCCGGGCCAGGCGCTTGCCGTGATCGGTGAGAACGGCGCGGGCAAGTCGACGCTGGTCAAGATCCTCACCGGCGTCCATCAGCCCGACGAAGGCGAGCTGTGGCTGGACGGTCAGCCGCTGTGCCTGCACGACACGCACGCCGCCCAGGCCGCCGGCATCGTCGCCGTGCACCAGGAAACGGTGATGTTCGAGGAGCTGACGGCGGCCGAGAACACCTTCATCGGCCGCCAGCCCATGCGGGGGCCGAGGGGGCTGCGTGTCGTGGACTGGGCGACGATGAACCGGCTGGCGCAGGAGGTGCTTGACGAGGTGGGCGCGGGCTTTGACGCCACGGTGCCGGTCAGCCAGCTCAGCCTGGCGCAAAGGCACTTGATCGAGATCGCGCGGGCGCTGTCGCACCGAGCCCGCGTCGTCATCCTGGATGAACCGACCGCCGCGCTGTCGCAGTCCGAGATCCGCGACTTCTACGGCATCGTGAGGGGGCTGCTGGATCGCGGCGTGGCGGTGCTGTTCATCTCGCACAAGTTCGACGAGCTGTTTGCGGTCTGCGACAACTACGTGGTGCTGCGGGATGGCGCCTCGGTGGGCACCGGCTGCATGAAGGAGGCCAGTGAGCCGGAGCTGCTGCGCCTGATGGCCGGCCGCAGCATCGAGCAGGTCTACCCGCGCGTGGACACACAGCCTGGTCCGACTGTGCTGGAGGCCCGCGATCTCAGCCATTCGACCGAGTTCTACGGCATCAGCTTTGAGCTGAGGCGTGGCGAGATCCTGGGCTTCTACGGCCTGGTCGGCGCGGGCCGCAGCGAGGTCATGCTGGCGCTGATGGGGCTGAAGCCGCTGGCTCGCGGCAGCATCGCCATCGACGGCCAGGAGCGGCGCATCCGTGACCCGGCCGACGCCATCTCGCTGGGCCTGGCCTATGTGCCCGAGGAGCGCCAGCGCCAGGGCGGCATTCTCGATTTCTCGGTGCGGCACAACCTCAGTCTGGCCGCGCTGGCCGGGCCCGCGCATGCGGTGAAGGGCCAGGTCTCGCGCGGGCCCTGGTTGTCTGCCCTGCGCGAGAGCGCGTTGGCGCAGCGCCTGATCGAACGGCTGAGCATCAAGACCGCCAGCCAGGACACGCCGCTGTCCGGTCTCTCGGGCGGCAACCAGCAGAAGGTCGTCATAGGCAAATGGCTGGGGCTGAATCCGCGCGTGGTCATCCTGGACGAGCCCACCAAGGGCATAGACGTTGGCGCCAAGCAGGCGGTCTATCAACTGGTGGTGGAGATGGTGGACCAGGGCCTGGCCGTGATTCTGGTGTCTTCCGAGCTGCCCGAAGTGATGCACCTGGCCCACCGAGTGATCGTCATGAAGCGCGGCCGGCAGGTGGCGGAGTTCCGGCGCGGCGAGGCGGATGCTGAAACCATCGTGGCTGCTGCATCCGGCCTGGCGTTGCAGGGCAGGGCGGCCGCATGACGCGCCGCGAATGGGCTTTGGCCGCCGTCATCATGGCGATCACCTTGGCCGTGGGCTTGCGATCCCCCGTGTTTCTCACCCCGCGCAATGCGCTGGACATTGCCAACGATTCGGCGCTGCTCGCCATCCTCGTCATCGGCCAGATGCCCGTTCTGCTCACGCGCGGCATCGACCTCTCCGTGGCGGCCAACCTGGCCCTGACGGGCATGCTGGTGGCGCTGTTCGGCAAGCTCTTTCCGGGTGCCGGCGCGCCGGTGCTGATCGTGCTCGCGCTGGCCCTGGGCGCGGCTCAGGGCGCCCTCAACGGCTGGCTGATCACGCGTTTCGAGCTGCCGCCCATCGTCGTCACGCTGGGCACCATGTCGGTGTATCGCGGCGCCATCTTCCTGGTCAGTGGGGGCGCATGGGTCAACGATCAAGACATCCACGCGTCCATCAAGGCCCTGCCTCGCGCGGAGCTGCTGGGCTTGCCGCTGCTGGTGTGGATCGCCGCCGCCGTCGCTGTATTGGGGTGGTGGCTGCTGCGCTGGCGCCGGGAAGGGCGTGACCTCTACGCCTGCGGCGGCAACCCGGCTGCTGCGCGGGTCGTGGGCATCCCGGTGCCGCAGCGCGTCCGCATGGCCTACACGCTGTCTGGCGCGCTGGCCGGGCTCGCCGGCTTGCTCTGGGTCGGCCGCTATGCCATTGCTTTCACCGAACTCGCCGCTGGTTTCGAGCTCACGGTGATCGCGGCCTGCGTCATCGGCGGTGTCAGCATCGCAGGTGGCGTCGGCACGGTCGGCGGCGCGCTGCTGGGCGTGCTGTTCATCGGCGTCATCAATGCGGCCCTGCCCGTGATCCACGTCTCGCCGTTCTGGCAGCAGGCGATTGCCGGCGCCGTCATCCTGGTTTCGGTGATGCTGAACTCGCGAGCGCAGCGCCGGTCGGGGCAGCAGATCCTGGAAAGGCCAGCCGCATGAAAGCCTGGGGTTCCTGGGAGTGGGTGCTGGCGGCACTGATCGTGGCCGTCTACGTCGGCTTCGGGCTCGGCATCGACGGCTTTGCCTCACCGTACGCCATCGCCGACAGCACGACCAATATGTCGGAAAAGGCCTTGATCGCGATGGCCATGGCGCTGCTGATCATCGCGGGCGAGATCGATCTCTCCATCGCCGCGACGATGGCGCTGTGCTCCCTGGCCATGGGCTATGCGATGCAGGCCGGCGCAGGCCCAGCCGGCATGATCGCCGCCGCTCTGGGTTGCGGCATCGCGTGCGGCGCATTCAACGGCTGGCTGGTCACGCGCTGGCAGCTGCCCTCAATCGTCGTCACCATCGGCACGCTGTCGCTCTACCGCGGCCTGGCCCTGGTGCTGCTGGGCGACCAGGCCATCACGGGCTACCCGGAATGGTTGAGTCAGTGGGGCAACGGTACGCTGGGGGATCTGGCGGGTTGGCCGTGGCTGATCGTGCCGATCGAGTTCGGCGTCATGCTGGCCGTGGCGGTGGTGTTCATGCTGCTGCAACACCGCACGGTCCATGGCCGGCGCATCTACGCCATTGGCGCCAACCCCGTGGCCGCGCGCTTCTCGGGCATCGCGGTGCAGCGCTACCGGCTGTTGCTCTTCACGCTTGCCGGCCTGATGGCGGCGTTGGCGGCCGTGCAGCTGACCGGCCGCATTGGCAGCACGCGGCCCAACCTCGCGCTGGGTTGGGAGCTGGACGCCATCACCATCGTCATCCTTGGCGGCGTGGCGATCCAAGGTGGCCGCGGCGGCATCGTCGGCGTGCTGCTCGCGACAGTGCTGCTGGGCGGCTTCACCTTCGCACTCGGCATGCTGAACGTCTCCGGGATGGTGATGACGACCGTCGTTGGCGGATTGCTCATCTGCGTCATGGTGCTACCGCACGGCTATCGATACGAAAGCACCAGCCCGTGAATCAAGCGGGCCCACCCGTCGAGCATGACGAACAACAGCAATTTGAACGGCAGCGAAATGGTGGTCGGCGAGATCATTGACATGCCCAGCGCCAGCAGCACCGTCGCCACGATCAGATCGACCACGACGAACACCAGGTAGAGCACAAAGCCGATCTGGAAGGCCCGGGTCAGCTCGCTGAGCGTGAAGCTGGGAACCATCACCAGAAAGTCGTCGGCCTGCAGCCTGTCGGCCTGTTCCTTGGGCCAGATGGCGGCGGCCGACTTCAGGAAAAACTGGCGCTCACGCTCATGCGTGTGCTTTTGCAGGAAGGCCTTGAGCGGCGCCTTGCCGGCGTCCAGCACCATCACGACGTCAGTCCAGCCCTCGCTCCTGGCACCGGCCTGGCGGTGACGCAGCGCGTCGGCCACCTCCATGCCCACCGGCGCCATGATGTAGACCGACAGGATGATGGCGATGCCGTTGAGCACCATGTTCGGCGGCGTCTGCTGCAGGCCGAGCGCGGTGCGCAGCAGGCCAAAGACGATGACCAGCTTGGTATAGCTGGTCACCATCATCGCGACGAAGGGCGCCACCCCGAAGGCGAGGATCAGCGCCACGAGCGTCATGGGCTCGGGCATGCCGGTGGTGTTCATCGTCAGGTCTTCAGCTCGGTCGGCGCGAACTCCGAGACTCGCACGCCCAGGCGCTCGCCCACCGCCACCAGGAAGCCTTTGCCCAGCACGTTGCCATGAGCCAGGATGCGCACCGGGCTGCGGTTCAGCGGCTGCGTCAGATCGAACACATGGCCGGAGCCGATATTCCTCAGCTCGCCGAGCGACAGGCTCAGATGACCCACCTCGAAGCGCAGCGCCACTTCCAGCGCATCGAGTCGGTCCAGCGGCAGGCCCGTCGCGTCGTCGCCCTCAGTGCCGGGGGCAAGCTCATCTCGTTTCATCGAAAGGTCTCTCCATTGCGTGACGGTGATGCGCGAGCCCTCGGCCCGCGCGATGAGTTGCCGGCCTGCAGGACCACCCAGTTCGGCCTGCACGACCAGGCCCGCGCCGGCGGCGGTCCAGTGTTCGACGCTGACGATGTCGCCCGGCCGGATGCCGCGCACTTCGGCCAGGCTCAGCACGCTGGCGCCGATGCGGAATGCCAGCGGCACGCGCAGGCCGTCGAAGCCGCTGCCCAAAGGGCCGGCCGAGGCAGCCGGCAAAGGCGGCACCAGCTTGTCGAGTGCCGATGGGTCCTGGAACAGCAGCAAGCCCTGCCAGCGCCTAGGCTGGTCGTCGGCGGCTACCGTGAAGCAGGCGGCGGACTCCGGCGGCAACAGTGACTCGGCGTCCTCATCGGGCTCGCCGGGCGACCATTCGAAATGCAGGCGCAGCGTGGCCTCCAGTGCGGTGGCCACCGACTGCAGTGCATCGGCCAGCAGCACATAGCGCAACTCGGCTGGCAGCAGGGCATGGCTGCGCTCCTGCAGCAGTGCGGCCTGCGCGGGGGAATCCAGCATCAGCCAGCCCGTGTGAGGGCCGAGGCGGAATCGATAACGGCCAAATCCAGTGAAATCCTGGACGCTGCCGAAATGCCACTGCAGGCGATGCCTCGCGTCCCGCAGCGTCAGCTCGATGGGCGGTGCGCGGCGGTCGTAGAGACGGTTGAGAGCCAGGCAGGCAGGCGTCGGCAAGCGCGTCAACGCGCTCACCTCGCTCAGGTCGATCACGGCGGTAGGCATCAGCACGCGGCGAGCGTAGCCATCCGCGGGGCTGGGAGGAACTACGTGAATTCGTAGCACCGCGCATAACGGTGGGGCGCTACGGGGACTCGTAGTGGTGCGTAAAAAAGTCACGCCATAGAGTGCTTCGCATGGCCGACCCCGCACCGAACGCACTGCAAAGACACCTGCCGCGACGCAGCGGCATGAAGGACCTGATCGCCAGCGCGGGCCGCCACAACGACTTGCTGCTGGCCGGCATGCTGGTGGCCATCGTCGCGCTGTTCGTGCTGCCGCTGCCCACGCCGTTGCTGGACTTCCTGATCGCCGCCAACCTGTCGATGAGCCTGACCCTGCTCATCGTGGCGATGTATGTGCCGTCGGCGCTGTCGCTGTCCACCTTCCCGTCGCTGCTGCTGTTCACGACGCTGTTCCGGCTGGCGCTGAACATCGCATCGACCAAGCTCATCCTGCTGCACGCCAATGCGGGTCACATCATCGACACCTTCGGCAAGCTGATCGTCGGCAACAACGTCGTGGTCGGCGGCGTGGTGTTCCTGATCATCGCCATCGTGCAGTTCATCGTCGTCGCCAAGGGCTCGGAGCGGGTGGCCGAGGTGGCGGCACGCTTCGCACTGGACGCCATGCCCGGCAAGCAGATGAGCATCGACGCCGACGTGCGCGCCGGCGTGCTGTCGTCGGTGCAGGCGCAAAAGCGCCGCCAGCAACTGGAGCAGGAATGCTCGTTGCACGGCGCAATGGACGGCGCGATGAAGTTCGTCAAGGGCGACGCCATCGCCGGCATCGTCATCGCGCTGGTCAACATCCTCGCCGGCCTGGCCATCGGCACGCTGATGCACGACATGAGCATCGGCGGCGCGCTGCAGCGCTACGCCATCCTCACGGTGGGCGACGGCATGGTGTCGCAGATCCCGTCGCTGCTGGTGTCCATCGCCTCAGGCGTGGTCATCACCCGCGTGTCGGCCGACGGCGAGCCGCACGGGGGCCAGTTGGCCAACCAGATCACTCGCCAGTTGATGGCCCATCCCCGCGCGCTGGTGATCGCGGGCCTGGCCACCGCCAGCTTCCTGCTGGTGCCCGGTTTTCCCAAGTGGGTCTTCGGCACGCTGGCGTTGGTGGTGCTGGGGGCCGGCCTGATGACGCGCCGGCTGCTCGACAGCCGCCGCACGCCGGCCTGGATGTCCTATAGCGACGCGGACGACGACGGTGGCGAAGTGGTGCAGGGCGCCATCGCCGCACCGCTGGAGCTGCGCCTGTCCACCGGCCTGCGTGGGCGCCTGGACCGCCCCGCGCTGGACCAGCGCATGGCTGCGGCCAAGGCCCGCGTCGAGAGCGACCTGGGGCCGGTGTTCCCGCGCGTGCAGGTCGGCTGGGGCAGCGGCCTGGGCGAGAACCAGTACCAGGTGCTGGTGCAGGACGTCGTGGTCTCCCAGGGAGCGCTGCGGCCGGGACACTGGCTGCTCGACGCGGCCGAAGCCGTCACGCCGCCGGCGGGCGCTGAGGTGGCGGAGCCCTTTGGGCCGTTTCCCCGCGTCGTATGGGTCGATACCGCCCCGGCGGCGATCCGCAGCTGGACTTGCGAAGACGTGCTGGGCCTGCATGTGGACCATGCGGTGCGCCGCCACATCGCCCAGCTGATCGGCCTGCAGGAGGTGCAGCGTCTGCTGCACGCGGCGCAGCGCGAGGTGCCCGAACTCGCGGCGGAAGTGGCTCGCGCCGTCCCGCTGCAGCGCCTGGCCGAGGTGCTGCGCCGGCTGCTGCAGGAGAACGTCCCCATCCGCAACCTGCATGCCATCTTCGAGAGCCTGGCGATCTGGGCGCCGACCGAGCCCGACGTCGTCGCGCTGACGGAGCTGGTGCGCATCGATCTCGGCCGCTTCATCACCAGCCGCCACGTCGGCGCGCGGCGCGAGTTGCACGCCATCCTGTTCGAGTCCAGCCTGATCGACCGCGTGCAGGCCGCCATCGAGCGCTCGCCGCGCGGCAACCTGCTGCTGCTCGATCCCGCGGTGGCGCAGGACGTGCGCGAACAGGTGCGTCGCATCCTCGGTGGCGCCCAGCAGCGCGTGGTGGCCATCGTGTCGTCCGACACGCGGCGCTACATCAAGACGCTGATCGAGCCGGTGGCGCCCCAGCTGGCGGTGCTGTCCTACCAGGAGGTCGACGAGGACGTCGCATTGCAGCCGGTGGGCTGGGTCAGCAACCCGCAGCCCCAGGCCTTCACCCCGATCGCGGAGGCGGCATGAACGCCGCGCTGGGCCGCCCCAAGCAAGTTCGCTCCCGCTCGGCGGGACAGGCCGCAGGCCGAAGGGTGCATCAATGACCCCTCAGAGCATCCTCGACATCACGCGCGAAGGACTGCTGATCGTGCTGATGGTCTCGCTGCCCATGGTGCTGGTGTCCACGCTGACCTCGCTGGTCGTGGCCGTGCTGCAGGCGGTCACGCAGATCCAGGACCAGAGCATCGGCCAATCGGTCCGCCTGATTGCAGTGCTGATCGCCCTCGTGGTGACGGCCGGCTGGCTCGGCCGCGATGTGCTGCGCTTCGCCGAGCGCGCTTTCCAAACCCTGACTTCGCTGAGCTGATGCTGCGCTTCGTCTACCTCCTGTTTTGCGCCGGCCTGGTCGCGGCATTGCTGGCCAGCCCCGCCAGGGCGGCCGACCTGCCGCGCAACGGCCGGCCCTTCCGCATGGAAGCCAACGAGAAGCCGGTAGGCGACTTCCTGCGCGAGCTGGCGGCGTCGCAGGGCGTCACGGCGGTCATCGACGGCAAGGTCGGCGGCACCTTCAGCGGCCGCTTCGCCATCACCGGCAGCCAGCCCGGCGCGGTGCAGATGGTGCTGAGCAATATCTGCGCGGCCAACGGGTTGACCTGGTATTACGACGGTGCCTTCCTGTTTGTCGACCCCGCCGCCGACACGCGCAGCGAGGTGTTCACCATCGCCGGCAAGAACGCGCAGCGCATCGCCGACACGCTGGCCCGGCTCAAGATTGCCGACGCCCGCTATCCGCTGCAGATCAACGAGGCGGATGGCAACGTCTACGTCTCGGGTCCCAAGCGCTATGTGGAACTGGTGCGCCAGACGGTGCGGCTGATCGACCAGCGCGCGGCACGCGACGACCGTGCCGAGGTGCAGGTGTTCCCGCTGCGCTATGCCTGGGCCGCCGACTTCAAGATGAATCGCGCCGGCAAGCAGGTGTCCATTCCTGGCGTGGCGACCGTGCTGCGCAATCTGTATGGCCGCACCGGGGCGGCGCGCGGAGCGGCACCCTCGGCCGTGACCGGGCCGGTGCGGCGCACCAAGCTCGGCGTCAGCGCCGACGCCGGCGTGGCCAAGCTGTCCAGCGAGGGCAGCAGCGCGACCGAGGACGAGGGTGACGGCGGCGGCCCCGAGTTCTCCAGCGGCGAACTGCCGCAGTTCCAGCCCGACACGCGGCTCAATGCGGTGCTGGTGCGCGACACGCCCGAGCGCATGGCGCGCTACGAGAAGCTCATCCAGACCATGGACGTGCGGCCGCGCCTGATCGAGATCGAGGTCACGATCATGGACATCAGCACCAACACGCTGGACAGCCTGGGCGTGGACTGGCGGCTGCATGCCCGCCACGGCGACCTGCAGATCGGCCGCGGCAACCTGCCGCCGCTGACCTTCGGCAACGCCAACTCCGAGGCCGGTCAGGTCGTCACCGTCAACCCGCAGGGCAACCCCAGCACGCCGCTGGGCGCGCTGTTCACCGCCTCCATCGGCAACGACCTGCGCAACTACCTGCTGACTCGCGTCAGCGCGCTGGCCCAGAAGGGCAATGCCAACTTCATCGCGCGGCCCAAGGTGCTGACGCTGGACAACAACGAGGCGGTGCTGGAGAACCTCAGCGAGTTCTATGTGCGGGTCGACGGTTTCCAGGATTCGAGCCTGTACAGCGTCACGGCCGGCACCGCGGTGCGCGTGACGCCCTTGATCGTCGACGACAAGGAGGGCCGCGGCGTGCTGATGTCCATCGACATCGAGGACGGCGACGTCAGCAGCAGCACCGTCGACCGCATCCCCGTCGTGCGGCGGCGCACCGTCAACACCCAGGCGCTGGTGGACGAAGGCACCAGCCTGCTGATCGCCGGCTACACCTCGGAGGAGAAGGCCAACGCGACCTCGGGCGTGCCGCTGCTGTCCAGCATCCCGGTGCTGGGCAAGCTGTTCCAGTACAGCGAGAAGAAGCAGAACAACATGGAGCGCTTCTACCTGCTGACGCCGCGTCTCGTCACGCCCGGCAACAAGCCGCCGCTGCCAGTGCAGCAGGAGCCCACGCAATGAACGCGCGGGCCCACACCACCACCACGGCCGCCGTGCCGGGCTGGTGCCTGCGCTTTCTCAGTGGCGCGGTCAAGGGCCGCACCATTGCGCTCAAGCCTGGCGTCAACACGCTGGGCGCTTCGGGCGAGTGCGAGGTCATGCTGCCCGGCAGCGACGTGCTGCCGCGCCACCTGGTGTTCACGGTGGGTGAACTGGCGATGTCGCTGCAGAAGGTCGGCGCGGCCGCCGTGAGGCTCAACGGCCAGGACGTGCAGGCCCAGCGCAAGGGCGTGGTGGCGGGCGACGTGGTGTCGGTCGGCAGCATCGACTTCCAGGTCGAYCGCAGCTATCCCGCGCCCGAGCACGACGACCCGGCGTCCGAGTGGGCCGAAAGCATCATGCCCGGCGACGCGCCGCCCGCCGCCCTGCTGCAGGCGCCCGCGCGCCGGGGCTCGCCCTGGCTGAGCGTGGCGGTGGTGGTACTGGCGGTCGGCGGGGCGGCCGGCGTGCTGGCCTGGGCCGGCGGTGCGGGCAGCTCGACCCGCGCCGCCACGGTCGACCTGGCCGAGGTGGAGAAGGCGCTGAAGCCCTTCCCCGAGGTCGAAGTGGTCGCGGTCGCCGGCGGCCGTTTCAACGTGCGCGGCTACGTCGAATCGCGCCAGCGCAAGCAGGCACTGGCCGAGACCATGGCGCCTTTTGGCCGGCAGGTCAGCACCAGCGTGCACGCGGCCGAGGACATCGTCGAGCAGGCGCGCCGCTACGTGAGCGACCCCGGCATCTCGATGAGCTACGCGGGCCAGGGCCGGCTGGTGGTGGCCGGCGCGACCGAGGACGAATCGGTGCGCCAGAAGATCCGTCGCCTGGCCGACGACCTGCATCCCGCGGTGCTGGTGTCCGACCAGGTGAAGCTGCGGCCGCGGCCCCAGGTCGACCGCGCGGGCGAACAGCAGCGCGCGCAGTGGGACGCGTGGCAGAGCGTGCTGCCGTCGCGCATGGTCAGCATCACGCAGGACGCCAGCGGCATGAGCTACATCCAGCTCGCCAATGGCAACCGCTACTACGAGGGGGCGGTGCTCAAGTCGGGCGCCGAACTCAAGCGCATCGAGGCCGATGGCCTGGTGGTGTCACCAGGCAGGGAGGGCGCGCGATGAGCACCAAGGGATTTCGCACCGGAGGCCTGGCCTTCGTGCGGAATGCCTCCGTCCACGAGGACGGGGGCGATTTTTGTCATGTCATCAACCTTTGACGTTAGGAGTCAAACCATGGCCGTAGCCGCACCCGAGTCCGGACTGGACAGCAAGGCAATCCTGGAACAGAACAAGCAGCTGACCATCTTCAGCACCGTGACGTCGCAGAGCGCGCAGCGCACCGCGGCCATCACGTCGGCCAACGCCCAGCAGACCAACACGGTCCTGCAGGCGGCCAGCGACGTTCGCCAGCAGTCGCAGAAGGTCTGACCTTCCGCTTGTCGCCGCCCCGGGCCCGGGGCGGCATTTCATCTCTGCCCCGGCGCCGGGGCGGCATTTCTTCTTCATCCCTTTCACCCCAGCGAGGTCATCATGGTCCAACCCGTTGATGCCATGGCCGTTGCGGTCCAGTCCAGCGCCACGGCGCCGGCCGCGATCGATCCGGCAGAGGCGAAGCAATTCGCCGGCTACATGGTTCGCCCTTCAAGCGGCGGCACCGGCTCGCTGCAATCGCTGTCCAGCGCCGCCGACCAGTTCTTCGGCCAGCGCCCCGGGGCCAGCGAGCTGATGGCCCACCGCATGGTGCCAGCGGCCGACCTGGGCGATCCGCAGACCGCCGCCGTCGAATTCGGCCGCGCGCAGATGGAGATCGTCAGGTTCAGCAACGACTCCATGACCTACTTCAGCAAGATGCATATGTGCACCGCCCTGGCCAGCGCCTGCAGCAACCAGTTCAACTCGTTGCTGAAGAACAATGGCTAGGCAACTTTGCACCGCCGCGGCCCTGGTCGTGTGCCTCGCACTGGCTGCCTGCAAGGTCGACCTCTATTCCAACCTCAACGAGCGTGAGGCCAACGAGATGCTGGCCGCCCTGACCTCGGAGAGCATCCCCGCCGAGAAGGAGGCTGCCGAGGGCGGCCTCTGGCAGCTCAAGGTCGAGGAAAGCCGCCTGCCCGCGGCCCTGGACGTGCTGCGCTCGCAGGGCCTGCCGCACGACCGCTACGCCAGCATTGGCGACGTCTTCCAGAAGCAGGGCCTGGTGTCCACGCCGTCGGAAGAGCGCATGCGCTACATCTATGCGGTGTCGCAGGAGCTGTCGCAGACCCTGCGCACCATCGACGGCGTGGTGGCTGCCCGCGTGCATGTGGTGATCCCGGCCAACGACCCGCTGAGCGACAAGCTCAAGCCTTCGTCGGCCGCGGTCTTCATCAAATACCGTGCCGACGTGGACCTGCGGCTGCTGGCGCCCACCGTCAAGGACATGGTGGCGCACAGCATCGAGGGTCTGTCCCACGACCAGGTCTCGCTGTCGCTGGTGGAGGCCAAGCGGCCCGGCGGTGCGGCGCTGGCCGCCGTCGACACGCCACCGCGCTATGAGGTGGCCGGCCTGTCGTTTGACCGCACCATGATCACGCTCGCTGTGCTGCTGCTGGCCGCAGTGGCCTGCCTGATCGCGCTGCCTGGCCTGCTGCGCCGGCAGGGCCTCGATTGGCGCACCTGGGCGCGGCGCCAGCTGTTGAAGCGCTGAAATGAAGCTGCCCCTCGCCCAACCTCGCATCGCTGAACGCGAGCGAGTCCGGTCGGTCCCCCGAGGGGACGGCGATGCTTGCGGCATCGAGCCGCAAGCACATCGCCAGCGCGGGCCGGCTAGGGAGCGGCCCGGCGCTCGGCCCGCAAGTTCTGTGTGCCGCGGGTCGCGCAAAGCGCGGTGGAGCAACTGAAGTGCGAACCTTGCAGCCAGTCACCGACCCAGCGCCGCCGGCAGCCGAGCATGGCCCGCTCGACATGCTGCGACTGGCGCTGCGCCAGGGACTGCACCCCGAGGACGGGTTGCACCCCAGCTGGCTGCCGCTCGACTGGCCGGTGCGCCATCGCACGACCGCGCAACTCGGGCCCGCCGGCCGTGCGGTGCTTGGCCAACTGCTGCGCGCCCGCGGCCTGGCCGACGAGACCGTGGACCTGCAGTTCGATTCCCAGCTCAAGCGCGTGGACCTGATGGACGCCACCTCGCTGCGGCTGCTGGCCATCTACTGTGGCTTCGCGGCGCACAAGCCGCTGTTCGGTCTGCGGGGTGGCCTGGGGAGCCAGGTGCGGCGGCAGGCGCTGCGCGTGGCCGATGACGCGGTCGACTTCGTGCTCGACCGCGTGCCCCAGCTCACCCACATCCGCGTCGACATGCAGCGGCTGCAAGAGCACCCTCATGCGGCCGGCCATGTGATGGTGCAGCGCGGCTACCGGCTGCTGACGGGCGCGCTGCTGCCCGAGGGGGCTGCGGTGCTGCAGCGCACCCGGCTCAAGTTGCCGCAGCGCGTGAGCCGCTTGCGCGTGCCACCGCTGCAGCCGCGCCAGCTCGAACAACTCAGGGAGCTGATGCTGCTGTGCATCGTCCCGGAAAGACTGCCGCAATGGGACTGGCTTTTCTGATCACGACCGACAACCTGCAGCTGCTCAGCGAGCGCAAGGTGCTGAAGGAGGCCGAGTACGCCGCGCTGCTGGACGCCTCGGCCGTCGTGGAGGCCGCGCGGCAGGAGGCGCGCCGCATCGAGCAGCAGGCCCGGCAGCAGGCCGAGGACAGCCGCCGCCAGGGTCACGAGCAGGGGCTGGAGGCGGCGCGCGCCGAGTACGCCCAGCAGCTGGTGGGCGAGGCCCTGGCCGCACAGCGTCAGCTGCAGGCACTGCGCGCGGCGATGGCGCAGATCGTCGCCCAGGCCGTGCGGCAGTTCCTGGGCGAGGCCGATCCGGCGGCGCTGCTGGAGACCGCGCTGCGCCGCGTCGACACCCTGGTACGCCACGAGCCCTTCGTCATGCTGCGCGTGGCGCCTGCGCAGGAGGAGCATGTGCGCACGGCTCTGCGGCAGATCGGCGGCGAGCTGGCCTGGGCCCAGGCGCTGGCCGTCGTGGCCGACCCGGCCCTGCCGGCCCAGGCCTGCGTGCTGCAGACGCCCTCGGGAACGCTGCAGATCGGCGTCGACGCGCAGCTCGACGCCTTTCGAGCCGCGGTGGAGCGCAGCGGGTTGCTGCAGCCCACGGAGCAGGGCTGATGGACGAGCTGGCCACGCAAAGCATCGTCGACGACCTGTCGCGCGCCTTCGGCCACCTGCCCACCGTGGGCGTGCGCGGCCGCGTCAGCAAGGCGGTGGGCATGCTGATCGACGCGACCGGCATCCAGGCTCATGTGGGCGAACTCTGCGAACTGCGCACGCCGGGCGAGCCGCCGCTGCTGGCGGAGGTGGTGGGCTTCCAGAAGCAGGTGGCCATCCTGACGCCGCTGGGGCCGACCACCGGCATCTCCGCGTTGACCGAGGTGGTGCCTTCAGGCCGTGGCCATGTCTGCCCCGTCGGGCCGGGCCTGCTCGGGCGGGTGCTCGACGCCATGGGTGAGCCGATGGACGGCAAGGGCCCGCTGAAGGCAATGGCGCGCATGCCGGTCCAGCGTCAGCCGGTGCACCCGCTGGCGCGCCGCATGGTGGCCGAGCCGCTGGTTACCGGCATCCGTGCCATCGACGGCCTGCTGACGCTCGGCGAGGGCCAGCGCGTGGGCGTGTTTTCGCCGCCCGGCCTGGGCAAGAGCACGCTGCTGGGCATGCTGGCGCGCGGCTCCACGGCCGACGTCAACGTGGTGGCGCTGATCGGCGAGCGTGGCCGGGAGGTGAAGGAGTTCATCGAGCGCAGCCTTGGCGCCGAAGGCATGGCCCGCACGGTGATGGTGGTCTCCACCTCCGACCGGCCGCCGATGGAGCGCATCAAGTCGGCCTATGTGGCCACCACCATCGCCGAGCATTTCCGCGACCAGGGGCAGAAGGTGCTGCTGCTGGTGGACTCGCTGACGCGCTTTGCGCGTGCCCAGCGCGAGATCGGCCTGGCCAGCGGCGAGCCGCCCACGCGGCGCAGCTACCCGCCGTCGATCTTCTCGATGCTGCCGCAACTGCTGGAGCGCGCGGGGCAGGGAGAGCGAGGCTCCATCACCGCCGTGTATTCGGTACTGACCGAGGGCGAGGACGACAGTGACCCCATCGCCGAGGAGGTTCGCTCCATCCTGGACGGCCACATCGTGCTGTCGCGCAAGCTCGCCGCCGCCAACCATTACCCTGCCATCGACGTGCTCGCCAGCATCAGCCGCGTGATGTCGGCCGTGGTGTCGCCCGAGCATGCGCAGGCGGCCGGTCGCCTGCGCTCCCTGATGGCCAAGTACCAGGAGCTGGAGCTGCTGATCCAGATCGGCGAATACCGCCGCGGCGCCGACGCGCTGGCCGACCTGTCGGTGCAGCGCCGGGCAGCGACGCAGCAGTTCCTGGCGCAGAAGCCTGGCGATCGCCAAGCCTTCGAGCAGACACTGGCGGCGCTGCGGCGGCTCGCCGAGGGCGTGTGACATGGCCATCGCCTGGAAGCTGCTGGCCGACGTGCGCGAGCGCCATCAGCGCAGCGCGTTGCAGGCCGTCGGGCGTGACCAGCGGGCGCTGCAGGCCTGCGAGGCGAGGGCGCAAGAGGCCGAGCAGCAATGGCTGCAGCAGCACCAGGCCAAGGCGCAGCACTGGCAGTCCACTGTGGCGGCCGTGGGCAAGGGCGGCTGCAGCGTGGCGCAGATGCGCCTGGCGGGAGCCTGGAGCCGCGCGCTCGACGGGCGCATCGTGACGGCCGGTGCGGCCGCCGTACAGGCTCAGGTCGTGGTGGCGCAGGCTGCAGGGCTGCTCGACGCGAGCCGCGCGCAGCTGCGCCGCGCCAGCGCGGAGCTGGAGAAAGCCAGGCAGATGCAGCAGCGCGCCTTGGCAGAGCAACGTGCGCAGCAGGAGCGCCGGCAGGACGAGGCGACCGAGGAAGCCTCGGTGCAGATGTGGTCGGCGGCGCGGCGGGCCTGATGGACGAGTCCGCCTTCCTCCATCCCGAGCAGTTGCTCGCTTCCATCGCGCTGACGATGCCGCGGCTGTTCGCCGTGTTCGCCGTGACGCCTTTCCTGTCGCCCAACGTCATCACCGGCATGTCGCGCAATTCGCTGATGCTGATGCTGGCGCTGTTCATGTCGCCGCTGGCGGGCGTGATGCCGGCGCTGTCGGTGACGATGTGGGTCGCCATCGCCGCCAAGGAGGCGCTGATCGGCGTGATGCTGGGCCTGGGCTTCGGCATCTTCTTCTGGGCCATCCAGAGCGTGGGCGACCTGATCGACTTCCAGACCGGCACCAGCAACGCCGCTTTCTTCGACCCCGTGGCAGGGCATGACAACGGCCCCACCGGCGAGTTCCTCGGCTGGGTCGTCATCAACCTCTTCGTGTCGGCGGGCGGCATGCTGGCGCTGGTGGGTGCGGTGGTGGACTCCTACCGGCTGTGGCCGGTGGCCGACTTCTTTCCGGACCTGAGCCACGTCATCGAGGCCTTCGCCATCCGCCAGGGCGACACCCTGTTCACCTGGATCGTCAAGCTGGCCGCGCCGGTCATCCTGGTGCTGATGCTGGTGGAGCTGGGCGCCGGCCTGCTGCAGCGCGTGGCACCGCAGCTCAACGTGTTCCAGAGCACGCAGTCGCTCAAGGGCCTGCTGGCCGCACTGATGATGATGCTGTTCATGTATGTGCTGTGGGATTCCCTGCAGCAGTTCCTGCGGCCCGACAACGGCGTGCTCGAGTTCCTGCGCTCTTCCATGAGGCCCCGCAGTGGCTGAGAAGGATCAGGCTCCGACGGCCAAGAAGCTGCGCGACGCACGCAAGCGCGGCGAGGTGGTGTTCAGCCACGACGTGGCGTCCAGCGCCGTCTTCCTGTTCGCCGTGCTGACCTTGTGGCTGGCCGGCGCCACGATCTTCGGCCTGTGGCGGGAGCTGTGGCTGCATGCCACCAGCGAGCGCCTGTTCATCGCGCCGGACGACGGCGTGCCGGCATTGCTGCTGCACGCCGGGCGAGTGTTGGTTGCCACGATGCTGGGCCTGGGCGCGATGGCGGCGGCGGGCGGCTTCGTCGGTTCGTTCGCGCAGGTGGGCGGGCTGCTGGCCTGGGAGCGCATCAAGCCCGACGTCAACCGGCTCAACCCGGCACAGGGCTTCCAGAAGATCTTCTCGACGCGCAACCTCATCAACCTGCTGAAGATGATGGTCAAGACGGCGCTGCTCGCATCGGTGATGTGGCTGGTGATCCGCGGTTGCCTCGATACCGCGCTGAAGCTCGGCTATGCGACGCCGTCGGCCGCGATGAGCGTCGGCGCCAGCCTCGTGCTGCAGAGCTTCGCCTGGGCGGGGCTCGTCTATGCGCTGATGGCGGGCGTGGACTATGCGCACACACGCTACGAGTTCATCAAGGGCCTGCGCATGTCCATCGACGAGGTGAGGCGCGAGCACAAGGACGCCGAGGGCGATCCGCTGAACCGCTCGCGCCGCCGCAGCGCCCACTTCGAGGCCGTGTACGCGAGTCTGGCGGACCGCGTGCGCATGGCCTCGGCCGTCATCCATTCGCAGCGCGTGGCGGTGGCCCTGCAGTACCTCGGCGAGCACGACCTGCCGCGCGTGCTGGTGCGCGGTGAGGCCGAGCTGGCCGCGCAGATCCGCCGCGTGGCGAGCGAGGGCCTGGTGCCCATGGCCTTCGACCCACAGCTGGCCGAGCTGCTGTACGACGAGGTGCCGCAGGACCGCCCCATCCCACGTTCTCTGTATGCGCCAGTGGCCCGGCTGCTGCAGTGGGCCCAGGGGGATAGCTGAGTTTCTACGTGGACTCGTAGTTGCGAGGGCGACACCCCTGCAACTACTGTTGATCGCCGGGCCGCAATGCACATCGGGCCCATCCGTCACAGACAAGGAGAGAGTGAATGCTTGACGCCGTAGGTTCCAGTTCTTTCGTCGGCCGGGACGACGCCGCACAGGCAGACGAAGCGCGCCGCCGCGCCGAAGAGGCCGCACGCCGCGCTGCGGAAGAAGCGCGGCGGCGTGCCGAGGAGGCCCGCCGCCGCGCCGAGGAAGCCAAGCGCCAGGCCGAAGCCGCACGCAAGGCCGCGGAGGAAGCGCAAGCCAAGGCGGAGCAGACCCGGGCCCAACAGGACCAGGAGAAGGCCGCGAAGCTGAAGGACGAACACAAGGCCAAGCAAGCAGATGCGCTCAAGGCCGAAGCCCAGGCCGTGTTCAAGGAGAAGGAGCACGGCCTCGCCAAGGCCAGGCTGAAGGACGCGCAGGACAACCGCGCGCCGGCCGCGCCGTCGGCCGCCACCCAGGAAGCGCAGAAGCAGGTCGACAAGGCCAGGGCGACCTACGCCTTCTACGATCCATTGGCAGCCGCGCCCCTCTTCAACAGCGGTTCGCCCTTCATCAACGGATTGGGGCCGCTGCGCGCCACGCCTCCGCTCGGCGGCAACAACCCGCTGTCGCCCGGGCTGGGGCCCTTGCAGTCAAAGCCACCTCTGGGCAGCAACCCGCCACCGTTCCTGCAGCCCATGCAGGGCGTGCCGGTCGCCAAGCATGACGTCGACGGTTATGCCCAGCAGATCCAGGACGTCTACGCCCAGTCGGGCGCCGCCACCGCTGCCCAACAGCTCGCGCAGGCGATGGGAGACACGAGCCTGAGCCCCGAGCAGCGCAAGCAGCTGATGGCCAAGGCCCAGCCGGTGGTCAGCAAGCTTGCCGAGACGGCGGGCCAGGAGGCGCGCCACACCGACCTGCCGGCCGACGGCCAGACCGGCAAGACCACGGGCATCGACGACAAGGCGGAGTACCACGCATTGGTCGACGACCTGGCCACGGCGGCCGATGCCGCCGGCGACCCGGCGCAGGCGCGGCAACTCGCGCAGACGCTGCTGAATCACCTCGCCGCGCCAGCCAAGCCAGGCGGTGGCGCCGACGGGCTCGACCTGTTCGGCGATGCGCTGCGCGCGCACAACGTCGGCAAGGGGGCGCTGCACGACGCGGTGCTGTTTGCCTTGCAATCGCCGCAGAACGCGCCGGCGGGCTCGGTGCTGGCGGCATCGCCCGACACGCTCGCGTCCACGGTGCGGCTGATCGCTGGCGTGCCGGAGCCGGCGGGTGTGGCAGGTGCGTCGCCCACCGACCTGGCGGCGATGAAGACCTACACGGACGACGAGATCGACCTGTCCCACGAGCTGCTGCTGGACGCGCGCAAGAAGGAAGCGGAGCTCGCCAAGTACAAGCCCGGCAGCGATGACTACGAGAAGGCGGCCCAGGCCTACCGCAGCGCCGCCAACCTGACGATCCGGGAACGCGCCAAGAGCGAGCAGGCCATCGCGGCGGAGCTGCGCCAGACCTACAAGGCCGATGCGAAGAACGCGGTGGCCACCGAGGATGCGGCGCACGAGATCGCCAAGCGCTTCCGCGACGACCCCGAGGCGCAGATGGTGGTCGACGCTGCATTGAAGACGGTCAAGACCGAGAACGCCCAGCAGCGCGACACCGGCAACAAGCTCTACGAATTCCACCGCGCGACCGACCAGGTCACGACGCTGCAGGCGCAGCTCAACGCGACCGGCCACACCGACGAGGGCGCCTACAAGACGGCCCTGGCTGACTACGAGACCAAGCGCAATGCCGTGATGGAGACCCTGGGGCACGAGATCTCG
The DNA here is from genome assembly GCF_056406535.1 of Roseateles sp. P1_C1_2. NCBI lineage: Bacteria > Pseudomonadati > Pseudomonadota > Betaproteobacteria > Burkholderiales > Sphaerotilaceae > Roseateles > Roseateles sp. P1_C1_2. Next base: position 141,044 of record NZ_JBFUAB010000006.1, on the reverse strand, counting down.
TTGGCCGCCGCCGGGCAACCGGACGGCGCCGCGCGCGACAAGGCGATCGACGACGCCGCGATGGGCCTGGTCGACCGCTACCTGGGTGACGAAGACCTGACCCGCATGGCCGCAGCGGCGCGCATCATCAGTCACACCGAGAGCGCCAGCGGCACGACCAACCAGATGCTCGCCCTCGGCAAGGCGATGCCGGCCGACACCAGCCTGCAGATCCGCGAGCTGGTGATGTCGGACCCGGGCGTGAAGAAGCTTGTCGACAGCTATGTGAACGAATCGGCCCAGGCCGTCACCGACGCCTACGACAAGGGCGTCAAGGACTACAAGGACGAGTACGGGGACACCTACCGACGGGACAAGAACTATGCGGCACCCGCCACGGCGGCCACGCGCAAGTTGATGGAGCTGACCGACCCGGCCCAGCATCCCGAACTCACGCCCGAGATCACGGCGCGCATCGTCAACAAGCTGTTCGGTCCGGACGGCAACTGCACCCTGGACAAGGTGATCGACGACGTCTCGCTGCATGGCGACCACTCCGCGGAGCTGATGACGATCGACGGCACGCCTGAGGATTTCAAGTCCTTCCGCGGCATGGACAACGACATGCTGATGGGCTACGGCCTGAAGGACTTCGACGAGATCATTGGCGGTGTCAGCACGGTCATCGACCGCGCCGCTGCCGGCTCGCATCCGACTGGCAACAGCGCGGACGGCAAGCCGGTGATGGCCTGGGAATCCGACGAAGTGCAGAAGGCTGTCGAGTCTGCCGGGCAGTCCTTCACGATGAACATCGTCGAGAACTGGGGGCCGCAGCAGGGGCGTCTCAATGGCGGCTTCCAGCGCGCCATCGCCAACGGTTCAGGGGCGACGCTGGCTCTGGAGACGGCCAAGCAGGAAAAGGACTTCCAGTTCAAGATGGATTGGGGCCCGGCCGGCGGGCATGAGGTCGACCTCGCAAAGGAAACCCTGCAAAGCACCGCCAAGGGCTTGGACGACCTGAAGAAAAACTCGCGCCAGCTGTTCGAAGACAAGCACAAGGACATGGCGGCGCTTGAAGTGCCGCAGCTGCGCTTCGGCAAACTGATGACCGAGGAGCAGCAGCAGAAAGCGCTGCAGGCCGTGATCAAGCAGCATCCCGACTTCGCCAAGGCCTTCGAGGACGGCAAGCGCACCCTGGACGCGCGCGGCTACCAGCTGCTGCGCGACACCGAGATGGTCACCTTCTATGGCCAGGACGACAGGCTGGGCAAGCAGGACGGCTACAGCCAGGTGGACGACAAGCGCACGGCGTTGCTGGACGACGACTACACCAAGACCATGCTGATGGGCAGCGATGCCGCCTCGACCCGCATCAAGGAGCAGGCGGTGCATTCGTCGCTGAACTGGATGCGCGACGCCGGCATCACACCGCCTGCGGCTGCAGGGGTGGTGCCGGTGAACCTGTACCTGCAGTGGACCGGCGACTTCGCCGAGAACGCCATCGAGAACAACAAGCTCAAGGGGGTCTACGGTGCTGGCTATGGGCGGCTGGGCAACCATGGCCCGGCGGCGGCGGCGAGCTGGGGCGCAGTGGGCGTCACGCAGCTGTGGTTCACGGACTACCTCTATCACAACCTCAAGTTCGACTCGAGCGAGTCCTGGCGCAAGCCGGTGCTGCTGGGGCTGGTGGGGGGCTTCGCGGGCATCAAGGTGCTCGAGGCCGGCGCCGCGCTGGCGCACAAGGGCGCGCAGGCACTGCCGCCGAGCATGCAGAGGGTTCTCAACGACGCCAGGGGCCTGCCGAGCCTCAGCACGATCGAGCGCGGCAGCGAGTTCACCCGCACCGCCGAATGGAAGTCCATCGGCTTCTTCGGCCTGCTGCATGCCGATGCCGCGGTGTGGGACTTGAGCCGCGCGAAGGGTGAAGTCAACAACTTCATCGACGGAAAACCGGTGGACCAGCGCAACTTCTGGACCGCCACCGTCAACCTGTCCAACGACGTCGCGATCTCGACGCTCGAGTTCAAGGGGGCCTGGAACCTGCTGAAGGATCCGCTGGTCACCACCGAGGAGGCCAAGCGGATCGCCGCACGAGGTGGCGCGGCTGTGACGCGCGATGGACCGATCAAGGCGGCGCAGCTGGCCATCGAGGGCGCCGTCGACAAGTACGCGCTCGGCCGCTTCGGCTTGAAAGCGGTGATGACGCCGGCGAATATCTACGAGGCCGTCGGCAAGTTCATGGCCAAGAAGCTCCCCTTCATGGAGGCCGGCCCTGCCGGCTGGCTGGCCACCATGGCCTGGACGGCGACCGACCTGGTCAACTGGTATGGCAATGAGCAGAAGATCCACAAGCAGCTGGAATCGGTGGATCGAGACTTCCTTTCCGCCGCCGGCATGTTGCCCGGCGCTGCGGACAATCTTGCCGACCGCGACCTGCTGAAGGCCAACTTCAACCGTTGGCTCAGCGGCGAGTCGCTGGCCGAGGGGCTGCTGGATGCCTACAGCGATGCCAAGGGCGACCCCGACAAGTTCGTGGACTGGGTCAACGAGCTGCAGCGCACGGGTCGGCTGGAGCAGGTACGCCAGGCGTCCGAATACGACACCGACAAGCAGGCGCCGGAGCACTACGAGGCCTTCCTGGCCCTGCCCGAGGACCCGACCAAGGTGGACCTGTCCTATTCGAGCGTGGCCTACAACGGCAGCAAGAAGCGCTTCGAGGATCCGATGACGCAGACCTACTACCGCGGTGGCAGCTGGGTCTACGACAAGGACATCGCGGCCGCACCCGGCGCCGCCAAGGTCAACGACCCCAGCAAGGCGCACTACTTCATCGACTACAACCCGAAGTCGCGCGAGATCCATTGCATGGCCGACGTCAACATCAGGCTGTCCGCCCGTGGGGGTGAGGGCTTGAAGAACTGGCTGCAGGCGCATGGCATGGCGCCGCCGCCCCTGCCCAAGCCCGACGACACGCCGCCCGCGCCGGTGGACACGTCGAAGACCGCACGCGGCAACACCTACACCGTGAAGGCGGACGAGAGCGTCTGGAGCATCGCCGGCAATGATCCCAAGGTCGTGGAGTGGATCTATGGCCACAACCTGTGGCTCAACGACCGCATGGAAAGCGACAAGCGCCCCATCAACGCGCGCGGCGGCCAGAACCCCAACTACATCGAAGTGGGCGATGTGCTGGTGTTGCCCGATGGCTACCACGCGCCGAAGTCATGAACGCCACCCGGGCCGCCGGCCAGTCGGCGGGTCCATCCGACGAGGCCGCCCGCGCAACAGCGGGCGGCGCTCAGGCGACGTGCGGAGTGGGCCCCAGCGCGGCCTGCATCAACTGCAGGCGGTTGCGCACGCCGAAGCGCTTGCGCAACTGGCGCATGTGGTAGTCGACGTTGTGCAGCGAGAGGTCGAGTTGGGCGGCAATGAGCTTGTCGGGCAGGCCGCGCGCCAGCCGCGCCAGGATCTCGCTCTGCAGCGGCGTCAGCGTGCCGGCCGCGCTGCGCGGATCGTTTGCTTGCGGCGCCAGCGTGTAGCGGCTGTAGAACTCATGCAGGCACAGGGCCAGGGTCAGGACCTGGCCCAATACCGCATCGGTCATCCAGTCGCGGCTCGGTCGCTTCGAGACCAGGCTGATGATGTGGCGGTCACGCCCCGGCATGCCCGGCAGGCCCATCATCACGCCGCTGCCGGCGCCGGTGGCGCGCAGGTCATCAAAGAAGCGCTGGCGCAGGCCCCGCAGGTAGGAAGGCGTGTCGGCCTCGACCTCCAACTCGTCCAGCGTCCACATGACCGGCAGGCCAGACTCGGGAACGCGCTGCAGCCGCGGATCGACCAGGTGGTAGGACTCGGTGAAATAGCGCTGGGTCCAGGCTGGATCGGCATAGGTCGTGCAGAACGACCGGGGCACGGGCCGGTCCCCTGCCTGGCTGAAGCAGCCGTAGCCCAGCCATTCAAAGCCGAGCGACTGCAGCATCGCCTTCACCGAGCGCTGGCGCAGCTCGGGCGTCTCGGCAGCCATCAGCGCGACCAGCAGTGCCGGCAGCAGGCGTTGCTGGGTCAGGTCTCGTTCCACTCCTGGCGGCTCGTCGTGCAGCAAGACCGGCGCCACGCCGTTTGCTCCCGGCTGCTGAAGGTAGTCATCACGGCGGAACGCCGATCCCAAAGACGTCAACATTCCCATGCCATCCACCTCGGCTGCGCACCAGTTCCAGATACCGCTTAAGGCGAGAAACGCGGAGCGACCAGCTCATGGCGTTTCAGCTGGATACGCTTTAGTTGGGTGTCGATGGGTCGCAGCGACGCAGTGACTGCGACACGACGTCCGGCGTGGTGCCGGTCGGCCCGACACCGTTGCGGCTCTGCACTTCCTGCAGGATGACCAGGCTGCGTCGCCACGCGGCGCACGCCCGTTGATGCTGGTGGCCGGCGGCAAGGGCCTGGCCCAGCAGATAGTGGGCGACGCCCTGCTTGTAGCGGGTGTTCAGGTCGCGCAGCGAACCCTCGGGAAGGCTGTTGTAGCCCTCCACCGCCTGCTGCGCCGCTGCAACGGCGGCCACCGCGTCCCCGTTGGCCAGCAGCGCCTTGCTCATCGAACCGGTGACGATGGCCACCTCGGCGCGCAGTTGCGCGTTGCTGGGGTCCCGGCCGCTCAGCTGGGAGAGCATCTGGACCGCCTGCCGGTAGGCGTTGGCCGCGTCGCGTGGCTGCTTGGCGCGCATCAGGGCCGCGGCCAGGTTGGCGTGATGGGCGGCGAAATTGCGTTTCAGGCGCGCGTCGTCGCCATGCTTTTTCACGATCGGTTCCTGCAGCTCGAGGGCGCGTCGGAATGAGGCGATGGCCAGCTGGACCGTCGCGGCTTCCGCATCGCGCTCGAAATAGTAGGTGCCTTCTTCCAGGTAGGTGGTGGCGAGCCCGGACGTGGCCGTCTCATCACCAGGGCGGCTGGCCAGGATGGCCAGGTACAGGCGCCGGGCGGCTTCCAGGCTCTTGAAGAAGGGCTCCACCTTGTCGACGAAGCGCTGGACCTGCGCCAGCTGGGAATGCATGGCGGCATGGATGGTCTGCAGTTCGGGATCCAGCGGGCCACGTGCGGCCAGCTTGTCCATCAGCCCGACACCCTGGGCCACCAGTGGCTCCGCGGCGGCATCGTCATCCTGGGAGGCCAGCAGCGTGCCCTTGCGTTGATAGAGCTGGGCGAGCGCGGCCATGGCATGGGACTGGGTCGGCTCGGTGACGCGCGGGTTGCCGACCAGATCCTTCACCAGCGCGATGCCCCGGTCATAGCTCTCGCGCGCGCTCTTCGGGTCGCCGAGGTTGGCCGAATACGGGCGCCCCTGGATGTCGCCGATGCTGCGGTAGCCGCTGGCCAGTTCGATCTGCAGCTCGGCGTCCCCTGCGGCTTCGGCGCTCAAGTGCCGCAGCGAGTCGAGCGCGTTCTGAACGACCATGCGTCGCGCCGCCGTGCCTCCCGGCAACGGAGCGAGCGCCTTTTGAAGGTCACGCAGCATGAGGGTTGCAAGCTTGCGGACATCGGCGAAGTGCTGCTCCGCACGGGCTTTCTGCCGACGTGCCTCATACGCCTCATAGGCTGCCACCGTGGAGGCGACCACCAGAACCAGCAGTGACGCCGAGAGCACCACGCGGTGGCGTCGCAGGAAGCGGCCCATGCGGTAGCGCCACGCATGGGGCCGGGCCTCCACTGCGAGGCCTTGCAGGTGCCGGGAGAGGTCGTCCGCCAGTTCCGCGGCGCTGGCATAGCGCTGCGCCGGCGACTTGTGGAGGGCCTTCATCACCACTGCATCCAGGCCGCCGCGCAGCTGCCGCCTCAAGGCGCGGGCGCCGGTCAAGGCGGCGTCGATTGCCTGGCTTGGCCAGGGAGGGTCGCGTTCGCAAATCGCCTGGTTCAGCGAGCCGTCGCCGACGTCGCGACCGTAGGGGCTGGTTCGGGCGAGCAGCCGGTACAGCAGCACGCCCAGCGAGTAGACATCGCTCGCCGGCGAGACCGGCTCGCCGCGGATCTGCTCGGGACTGGCGTATTCGGGCGTCAGGATGCGATAGGACCCGCCCGTGGGCCTGGGGTCGGCCGGCGCCGGACGCAGTTGCTCGGCGATGCCGAAATCCAGCAGCTTCACCGTGCCGTCGTCGCGCACATGGATGTTGCTCGGCTTCAGGTCGCGGTGCACCACGCCGCGTCGGTGTGCGTAGCCCACGACCTGGCAGACGGTGACGAAAAGTCGCAGCCGTTCGTCCACCCCGAGCGCTCGGTCGTCGCAGTAGGCGTCAATGGCGTCGCCTTGAACGAGCTCCATGACAAACCACGGTGCGCCGTCATCCGTGACGCCGGCATCGATCAGCTTGGCGAGGTTGGGATGGTCGAGCGAGGCGAGGATGCGCCGCTCGGCCCAGAACGGTTCCAGCGCAACGGCCTGGTCGGCATCCGCCCTCATCACCTTGACGGCCACCTGCTGCTCGTACTGGCCGTCGGCGCGTTCGCCGAGGTAGACCTCGCCCATGCCGCCGCGGGCAATCAGGGACACGAGCCGGTAGGTACCCAGTGTCCGCCCCAGCCATGCCCCGGACGCGCGTTGCTCGAGCGCCTCGAGCATGAATTCGGCGGGGGACTCGTCCAGGGGGCTGGCCGCGATGTCAGCGGCGACTAGCAGTTCTTCGACCTCGCGCATCAGCACGGCGTCGCCGCCGCTGGCTTGCCGCGCGAAAGCCCTGCGCTCGTGCGCAGGACGCTCAATGGCGTCGGCCACGACGGCCTTGGCACGCTGCCACAGCTCGGCTTCCAGCGATGCGCTCAAGGGTGGGGTCTCCCGGGACAGCGATACCCGCTCATGCCGGCGCCGCGGCGGAGTACTGGTCGTGGCGGGGCGCTGCTGCAGCGGGCCGCGCCATTTCGCGCAGCAGCCAGGCGCGCGCCGTCACCCATTCCCGCTTCACCGTCGCCGCAGAAATCCCCAGCGTCTCGGCGGTCTCGTCGATGCTGAGCCCGCCGAAGTAGCGCAGTTCAACGACTTGGTTCTGCTGCGGGTCGAGGCGTTCCAGCCTTTGCAAGCACTGGTCCAGCGCCAGGATGTTGAGCGCCAACTCGCCCGCCTGGACGGACTGGTCCCAATCCGTCGGCACCTCATGGATCTCTTCGAGGCTCACCGCGATCTGGCCGCCACCGCGCTTGCCTGTCTGGCGGGCGCGCGCATGGTCGACCAGGATGTGGCGCATCAGCTTGGAGATCAGCGCAAAGAGTTGGGAGCGCGACTTCCACTGCACCGCGCGTTCCTGCGACAACCGCAGGAAGGCTTCGTGGACCAGGCCGGTGCCCTGGAGCGTGTGACCTGAGCGCTCGCCGCGCAGATGGCGGCGCGCGAGATGACGCAGATCGTCATAGACAAGCGGAATCAAGCGCTCGAATGCCTGGCCGTCGCCCTCGGCCCATTTCCGAAGCAATTGCGTCACCGGGCCATAGGCCATCTCATCAACGGGTCCGCTCGTCATGATGCAACTTGCTCCTCGCTCAAACTGCTCGGGGTGCGCAGCCTACGTCTGCAAACGGCGATCGACGCGCCGTTTTTTGGCAGCAGCCTCGTTTCAGGGACATTGAAATCGCTTACATGCAAGCGGCGTGTCGTCGATGAGCGCGCCGTCTCTTGCTCGTCCCTGGGCATTTCTCGCTGCTGGACTGAAGGCTAAGCTTTGGCGTATCCGCCATCGGCGACGAAGGTCTTTGCTAACTCGTCCATCGCTTGTGCGGCTGGTTTCCAACCGAAGCTGTCGGCGTCAGGCCCGCAGCGGGCTCCCGAGCGTTCGGATGAAAGAGGGCTTGGACGGGGCGAGGCAGGTCGGCTTCGTTGCGGTACGTGCCGCAGCTGGGTAGCGGTTCATGGGTTGTCTCCAGTGGTCGTTGTGGGTTTTCGAGTCGGCGCGACCCTCGCCGGCTGCTGATGTCCGCACTGTGCGGCCTAATGTTATCGATGTCATTTGGGTTTACATCTGATGACATTGATGGCGACAGGAAGCACCGCCAGGACGGCATGCCCCGATCAAAAGTCATGTGCTGCGTGGAAGGACGCGGGCATCTCCGGCGCCGCAGGATGACTTGATCGCGAGAAAAAGAAAAAGCCCTGGAGCATTGATGCTCAAGGGCCTTTTGGTTCCTATGGCGATGCGGGATCGCTCAGGATGATCGGTTGGTGGAGAGGAGGAGGATCGAACTCCCGACCTCCGCATTGCGAACGCGGCGCTCTCCCAGCTGAGCTACCCCCCCACGCGACCGGGAAAGTATAGCCACGGGAAGTGGCTGCTATCGTCTTGGCCCATGACGCCCCGCAAGCCGACGACCTGGTTCGAGGCCCAGTACAACAATCGCCAACGCGTGACCGACAGCGCCGACATCCTGGGGCGCTGGGCCCAGGCCTCCGCGCTGACGCGGGAACGCTCCAGCTGCCACCTCGACCTGCGCTACGGGGCCGATCCCAAGCAGACGCTGGACGTCTTCACGCCCGACCCGGCCTTTGGCGGCGGCTTCGCACCCATCCTCATCGTCATCCACGGCGGCTACTGGCGGTCGCTGGACAAGTCGGACTATTCCTTCCTGGCCGCGAGCTTCACGGACGAGGGCGCCCTGGTCGTCGTGCCGAACTACGACCTCTGCCCCGACGTCGGCATCGAGCGCATCGCCATGCAGCTCACCGAGGCCGTCGCCTGGGCCTGGCGGCACGGGGCCCGGCTGGGCGGGGACCCCAGTCGCATCGTCCTGGTCGGGCATTCGGCGGGTGGCCATCTGGCGGCGATGCTGAGCTGCTGCGACTGGAAGCGCGTGGGCACCGACCTGCCGCGACGCCTGGTGCAGGGCGCCATGTCCGTCTCGGGCCTGCATGACCTCGCGCCGCTGTTGCGCGTGCCCTTCCTGCAGGCCGATCTCCAGCTGGATGCGGCCAGCGTGCGGCGGCTGAGCCCCGTGCACTTCCCGCCACCGCGCGCCCCGCAGACGCTGATCGCCCTCGTGGGCGAGCAGGAGAGCGAGGAATACCAGCGCCAGAACCAATTGATCCGGTCCGCCTGGGGGGCGCGCGCCGTGCCCGTCTGCGAGGCGCTGCCGGGCTGCAACCATTTCACCGTGCTGCACGACCTGGCGGACCCCCAGGGCCGCTCCCACCAACTGGCGCGCCAACTGCTGGGCCTGCGTTGGTATAGCGGCCTGCTATGAGGTGCATTGAAGCTATCGATTGGCTGAGCCTGGCCGCACAGGAGTAGCGTCCTCGTCTCCCCACCCCCAACGGAGACTGCGATGAGCTTGAAAGGTTCCAAGACCGAGCAGCACCTGAAGGACGCCTTCGCGGGCGAATCCCAGGCCAACCGCCGCTACCTCTACTTCGCGAACAAGGCCGACATCGAGGGCCAGAACGACGTGGCCGCGTTGTTCCGTTCCACCGCCGAGGGTGAGACGGGCCACGCCCACGGGCATCTCGAATTCCTGGAGGCCGTGGGCGACCCCGCCACCGGGCTGCCCATTGGCAGCAGCCGCCAGAACCTCGCGGCTGCCGTCGCCGGTGAAACGCACGAGTACACCGACATGTACCCCGGCATGGCCAGGACGGCGCGCGACGAGGGCTTCGACGAGATCGCCGACTGGTTCGAGACGCTGGCCAAGGCCGAGCGCTCGCATGCCAACCGCTACCAGAAGGCGCTGGACGCGCTGGTGGACTAGCAGGCCAGGGGCATAGCTCGAAGCGGCTGCACGAGCGGCCGCAGTCGTCTGCCCGCGCGCCGCGTGCAGACGACTGCGCAGGAGACGCGATGAGCACCAGAGAAGGCAACCTCGAAGCGCCCACCCGACACGCGCTCGATTGGAAGAGCCCCGAGTTCAACGACGAAGCCGCATGCCTCCACGAGATGGAGCGCATCTTCGACATCTGCCACGGCTGCCGCCGCTGCGTCGGCCTGTGCCAGAGCTTCCCGACGCTGTTCGATCTTGTCGACGAGGGCAAGACCGGCGAGGTGGATGGCGTGGACAAGCAGGATTTCTGGAAGGTCGTCGACCAGTGCTATCTCTGCGACCTCTGCTACATGACCAAGTGTCCCTATGTGCCGCCGCACCCATGGAACCTGGACTTCCCCCACACCATGCTGCGGGCCAAGGCGATCAAGTTCCGCAAGGGCGAGGTCGGCGGCGGTGAGAAGTTCCTGGCGTCCACCGATGTGCACGGCCAGTTCGCCGGCATTCCCATCGTCGTGCAGGCCGTCAATGCCGTGAACCGCACGAAGATCGCGCGCAAGCTGATGGACAAACAGCTGGGCGTGCACCCGGACGCCTGGCTGCCCGAGCTGGCGTCCAAGCGCTTCCGCTGGAGCGCGCCCAAGGCGCTGGCGCAGGTCGTCACCCAGGGCGAGCGCACGCCGGGCAAGGTCGCGATCTTCTCGACCTGCTACGTCAACTACAACGAGCCCGGCATCGGCTTCGACCTGCTCAAGGTGCTGGAGCACAACGCCATCCCCTACGTCATCGTCGAGAAGGAGGCCTGCTGCGGTATGCCCAAGCTGGAGCTGGGTGACCTGGCGTCGGTGGAGAAGCACAAGACGGCCAACATCGCCACGCTGGCGCCCTATGCCAAGGACGGCTTCGCCATCCTGTCGGCCATCCCGAGCTGCACGCTGATGTTCAAGCAGGAGCTGCCGCTGATGTTCCCTGACGAGGACGACGTCAAGCTCGTGCAGGACGCGATGTGGGACCCCTTCGAGTACCTCGTCGCCCGCCACAAGGACGGCCTACTGAAGACCGACTTCAAGCAGGCCCTGGGCAAGGTGAGCTATCACGTGCCCTGCCATGGCCGGGTGCAAAAGATCGGTCGCAAGACCGAGGAGATGTTCAAGCTCATCGGCCAGCGCGTGGAGGTCAAGCTCAATACCGTCGAGCGCTGTTCGGGCCATGCGGGCACCTATGGCGTGAAGACGCTGACCCACCCGGTGGCGATAAAGATCGGCAAGCCCGTCTTCAAGGCCATGGCCAAGGACGAGCCCGACTTCATCGCCAGCGACTGCGCGCTGGCCGGCCATCACATCGCCCAGGGCATGGCGCAGGCGGGCACGCCGGCCAAGGCGCTGGCCCATCCACTCACCTTGATGCGTACCGCCTACGGCTTGCCATGACCATCACCAAAGACAGCCTGATGACGCTGGAGGCCTACGCCAGGTTTCGCAAGACCGAGAAGCCTGCCATCGTCGCCCACCGCCGCCTGCGCAGCGTGCAGCTGGGTGAGCACCTGAACCTGCAGTTCGAGGACGAGCGCACCATCCGCTATCAGATCCAGGAGATGCTGCGCATCGAGAAGATCTTCGAGGAGGAGGGCATCCAGAGCGAGATCGATGCCTATGCGCCCCTGGTGCCTGATGGCGGCAACTGGAAGGGGACGCTGCTCATCGAGTACCCCGACCCCAATGAGCGCAAGCGCGAGCTGGCCAGGCTGATTGGCGTCGAGGACCGCCTCTTCATCGAGGTCGAGGGCCAGGCTCGCGTCTACGCCATCGCCGACGAGGACCTCGACCGCGAGAACGACGAGAAGACCTCGGCGGTGCATTTCGTGCGTTTCGAGCTGAGCGCGGCAATGCGCCAGGCGGTGAAGGCGGGCGCGGCCGTCAAGCTGGGCTGCGACCACACCCACTATCCGGCGCATGTGCAGATCGCGCTGGAGACGCTGGCCAGCCTTGCTGGCGACCTGAAGTAACTAGGCCGGCAGCGACACCGCGTCCAGCAGCTCGCTCTCGATCTGCAGCTGCGCCTTGTTGTGCTGCAGCGCCGGGCCGTCGACGAGGAAGGTGTCTTCCACGCGCTCGCCGAGCGTCGAGATCTTGGCCAACTGCAGGTTGATGCCATGCCGCGCCAGCACGCGGGCAATGGCGTAGAGCAGGCCGGCGCGGTCACTGGTGGAGATCGTCAGCAGCCAGGCCGTGGCGCGCTCGTCGGGGCGCAGCGAGATGCGCGGCGTGTAGGGGAAGCTCTTGACGCGGCGCGACAGCCGGCCGCGCCTGGGCTCGGGCAGGGGGCCGTCGGCCTGCAGCGCCGTGCTGAGCTTCTGCTCCACCAGCGGCACGAGGTCGCGGTGGTGCACGTCGGCCTCGGGTCGGATGACCTGGAAGGTATCCAGCGCATAGCCCTTGCGCGTGGTGTGCACCTTGGCGTCGAGGATGCTGAAGCCGGCGGTGTCGAAATAGCCGCAGATGCGGGCGAACAAATCGGTCTGGTCGGGCGAATACACCAGCACCTGCAGGCCTTCGCCTATGGGTGAGGGGCGGGCGCGCACGACGGGCACCTGGGTCTCGACATGGCGCCACAACGAGCGTGCATGCCARGCCAGCTCGGCACCTTCATGGCGCGCGAAATAGCTGATGGCCAGCGTCTTCCACAGCGGCTCCTCGGTGCCGGGCAGCTGGGAGTGCAGGGCCAGGTCCTGCCGGGCCTCGGCCTTGCGCGCCTCGATCTCGGCGTCGAGATTGATCTTGGCGCCGCCCAGGGCCCGCAGCGTGATGCGGTAGAGGTCCTCGAGCAGCTTGCCCTTCCAGGCATTCCAGACCTTGGGGCTGGTGCCGCGGATGTCGGCCACGGTCAGCAGGTACAGAGCCATCAGGCGGCGCGCGTCGCCCACCTTGGCGGCGAAGGCGGCGATCACCTCGGGATTGGACAGGTCTTCCTTCTGCGCCACGCGCGACATCGTCAGGTGGTGCTCGACGAGGAAGACGCACATGGCCGTGTCCTCCGCGTTCAGCCCATGCTGGCGGCAGAAGCGCTTCACCTCGGTCGCGCCCAGCTCGGAATGGTCACCGCCGCGGCCCTTGGCCACGTCGTGGAAGAGGGCGGCGATGTAGAGCAGCTCGGGGGTGTCGAACTGGGCGGCGAGCTGCGAGCAGAAGGGGTACTCGTGGGCATGCTCGGGCACGAAGAAGCGCCGCACATTGCGCAGCACCATCAGGATGTGCTGGTCCACGGTGTAGACGTGGAAGAGGTCGTGCTGCATCTGCCCGACGATGGCGCGGAAGACCCACAGGTAGCGGCCCAGCACCGAGGTCTGGTTCATGAGCCGGAAGGCATGCGTCTGGCCCTCGGGCTCGCGCAGCATGGTCATGAAGGTCGCACGGTTGACCGGGTCGCGCCGCCACGCCGCGTCCATCAGGCCGCGCGCGTTGTACAGCGCCCGCAGTGTGCGTGCCGACAAGCCCTTGATGCCCGGCGTCTGCTGGTAGACGAGGAAGGTGCGCAGGATGGCGTGCGGGTCGCGTTGGTAGAGGTCGTCGCTGGCGACCTCCAGCATGCGGCCGCGATCCAGGAAATCGGTTTGGCCGTCGAGGGCGCGCAGCAGGTCCTGCTGGGAACCGTTGATCTGCTCTTCGAGGTTCAGCAGCAGGATCTGGTGCAGTTGCGTGACCGCCTTGGCGGCCCAGTAATAGCGCCGCATCAGCACCTCGGAGGCGCGCTGGGCGCCCGTGCCCTCGAAGCCGAAGCTCTGGGCGACGGCGGTCTGCAGGTCGAAGACGAGACGGTCCTCGCGCCGGCCGGCGACGGCATGCAGCCGCGCGCGGATCAGCCTCAACTGACCCTCGTTGCGCTGCAGCTGCTTGCTCTCGAAGGCCGTGATGAGGCCGCGCTGGGCCAGGGCCTTCCAGGTCTTGCCCAGGCCGGCCGCACGGGCGATCCAGATCAGCATCTGCAGGTCGCGCAGGCCGCCGGGGCTTTCCTTGCAGTTGGGCTCCAGCGCGTAGGGCGTGTCGTCGAACTTGGTGTGGCGCTGCAGGCTCTCCAGCGTCTTGGCGCGAAAGAAGGCCTTGGCGTCCATGGCCTGCGTGAAGCGCTTGGCCATCAGCTTGAACAGCTTGGCGTCCCCGGCCAGCGCCCGGGCTTCGAGCAGGGCCGTCTGGATGGTCACGTCGCCCTGGGACTCGGACAGGCATTCACCCAGCGTGCGCACCGAGGAGCCGATCTCCAGGCCCAGGTCCCAGCAGGCCGTGATGAAGCCCTCGATGGCCGACTTGACCGGTCCCGGCACATGGGCCTCGACCCCATCGGGCAGCAGCACGAGCACGTCGACGTCGGAATGCGGGTAGAGCTCGCCACGGCCATAGCCGCCGACGGCCGCAAGGCAGGCGCCCTCGGGCATGCCCGCACCTTCCCAAAGGGTGCGCAGCGTGTCGTCGACATGCCGGGCCAGGCTGCGCAGCAGACTCTGGGCGCCGGCCTGCGTGGGCCGCGCGGCCAGAAAGCCGTCGATCAGCGTCTGCTTGCCCGCCTTGAACTGCTGGCGGAGCTCGGCAAGCGTGGCCACGGCTTACGCGGTCGCCGCAGCGGCCTGCGTGATGAAGGCGGGCGGAGGCGGGCTGCCGGCCGAGAGCGTCATGACCTCGTAGCCGGTGTCGGTGACGAGGATGGTGTGTTCCCACTGGGCCGACAGCGACCGGTCCTTGGTGACGATGGTCCAGCCATCGCCCATCTCGCGGATCTCGCGGCGGCCGGCGTTGATCATGGGCTCGATGGTGAACATCATGCCGGGCACCAGTTCGTCCAGCGTGCCGGGGCGGCCGTAGTGCAGCACCTGCGGCTCCTCGTGGAAGACCTGGCCGATGCCATGGCCGCAGAACTCGCGCACGATGGAGAAGCCGGCGTTCTCGGCAAAGGTCTGGATGGCGTGGCCGATGTCGCCCAGGCGCGCGCCGGGCTTGACCTTGGCGATGCCCTTCCACATGGCCTCGTAGGTGAAGGCGCACAGCCGCTTGGCCGCGATGGAGCCCTCGCCGACGACGAACATGCGGCTGGTGTCGCCATGCCAGCCGTCCTTGATGACGGTGACATCGATGTTGACGATGTCGCCGTTCTTCAGCGCCTTGTCGTTCGGGATGCCGTGGCAGACCTGGCTGTTGACCGAGGTGCAGATCGACTTGGGGTAGGGGATGTAGCCGGGCGGGCAGTAGTTCAGCGGGGCGGGGATGCCCTGCTGCACATTGACGATGTGGTCGTGCGCGAGCTTGTCCAGCTCGTTGGTCGTGATGCCGGGCTTGACGTGAGCCGTGAGCATGTCCAGGACTTCGGACGCCAGGCGTCCGGCGATGCGCATGCCTTCGACATCGGCAGCGGTCTTGATCGTGATGGCCATGCCTGAATTATCTCAGTCCGCCCAGATGACCGTACCGGTCAACCAGGTTGCCAGTACGACGATGCCGAAGGCAATGCGATACCAGGCGAACGGCACGAAGGTGTGGCTGGACACATAGCGCAGCAGCCAGCGCACGCAGGCCCAGGCGGCCAGGAAGCTGACGATGAAGCCGACGGCGAACATCGGGAAGTCGGCCATCGACAGCGCATGGCGCTCCTTCCACAGGCTGTAACCGCCGGCCGAGATCAGCGTCGGGATGGCCAGGAAGAAGGAGAAGTCGGTCGCGGCCTTGCGCGACAGGCCCAGCAGCATGCCGCCGATGATGGTGGCGCCCGAGCGGCTGGTGCCGGGGATCATGCCCAGGCACTGCACCAGGCCAACCTTGAGGGCGTCCAGCGGCGTCATGTCGTCCACACTTTGCACGCGCGCCACCGGCTGAGCGCGCTTTTCCACCCACAGGATGATCAGCGCGCCGACGATGAAGGCGCCGGCCACGACGGGCGCGTTGAAGAGATGCGCCTTGATGGCCTTGTAGACGGTGAGGCCGACGATGCCGGCCGGCAGGAAGCCGATGGCAATGTTGGCGATGAAGCGTTGCTGCTTGGCACTGTTGGTGATGCCGCCCAGGGCTTCCCGGATGCGCGCCCAATAGACGATGAGCACGGCCAGGATGGCGCCGCTCTGGATGGCGATGTCGAAGACCTTGGACTTGGCGTCCGTCATGCCCAGCAGGCTGCCGGTCAGGATCAGGTGGCCCGTGGACGACACCGGCAGGAACTCGGTCAGCCCCTCGACGATGCCCATGATGGCGGCTTTGATCAGCAGGATGACATCCACGTAAACGGCTCCGAAAGGCAGGGAATTTCAAAAGGCGGCGCAGTGTAGCGAGCAGCCAGGTCACGTCCTTGCGGGCGGCTGGCCGCCGCGGCTACATTACTGACTCTCCGGTCATTAACTCAGCCGTCTTGGCCACTGCCACCCCCCGCCAACGCCGCAAGGACGCCCGCCCCCAGGAGCTGCTGGATGCCGCCCTGGCGCTTTTCGTCGAAAAGGGCTTTGCCGCCACCCGCAGCGAGGAGATCGCCGCGCGCGCCGGCGTCGCCAAGGGCACGCTCTACCGCTACTACCCGAGCAAGGACGAGCTCTTCAAGGCCATGGTGCGCGACAACCTGTCCGTGCACATCGCCGAATCGGCCGCCCAGGCGGCGCAATACGAAGGCTCCATCGCCGAGCTGCTGAGCCAGATGATGCAGGCCTGGTGGGCCAAGGTCGGCCGTGGCAATGCCGGCGTCGTCTGCAAGATCATGATGGTGGAGGCTCGCAACTTCCCCGAGCTGGCGCGCTTCTACGTGGAAGAGGTCATCCGGCCGTCCCAGGCGCTGATCGGCGGCCTCATCGAGCGGGGCATCCGCACCGGCGAATTCCGCGCCGTGCCGGTCGAGGCCACCGTGCACATGCTGATCGCACCCATGCTGCACATGCTGCTGCACGAGCACTCCTTCGGCGAGCACGACATCTGCCACCAGACCATGGGCGCCGAGGAGTTGCTGGACGCCCAGATGTCGCTGCTTCTGCACGGCTTGCTGGCCACCCCCGGCTGACCTCTAGAATTTTGGCTTTTGCAGTCGACCGCGCCCGGAGAACAAGATGAACCTCGAACAAGTCCGCTTCAACATGATCGAGCAGCAGATCCGCCCCTGGGATGTGCTCGACACCAGCGTGCTGGAGCTGCTGCGCGTCGTGCACCGTGAGGACTTCGTGCCCGAGGCCCATCGCCTGCAGGCCTTCGTCGACACCGAGCTGCCGTTGACGGCCACGCGCCGCATGCTGGCGCCCAAGGTCGAGGCCCGCCTGCTGCAGGAGCTCAAGGTGCAGCGCCACGAAAAGGTGCTGGAGATCGGCGCCGCGACGGGTCACCTGGCCGCGCTGCTGGGCCACAAGGCGCAACGCGTCGTCGCACTGGAGGCAGATGCCGACCTCGCCGCGGCCGCCACCGCCAACCTGAAGCGCGCCGGCGTGCTCAACGCCACCGTGCTGAACCAGGACGGCGCCAACGGCCTGGCCGCCGAGGAACCCTTCGACGTCATCCTGCTGTCCGGCTCGGTCGCCGCCGTGCCGCAAGTCCTGCTGAACCAGCTCAAGGTCGGTGGCCGGCTGGCGGCCATCGTCGGCGGCGAGCCGGTCATGCGCGCCGTGCTGATCACTCGCACCGGTGCCAGCGACTTCCGCACCGTGGAGATGTTCGACACGGTGGCCGGCCGCCTGCCCGGTTTTTCCGAAGCGCCGGCGTTCAGCTTCTAAGTGATGTCGGCCCCCACGCGCCCATTGGCCGCTGCCCCCCGAGAGGGCGTCAGTGGCTTCGGGCGGCCGTGCGCCACTTGGATGCAGTTCGTCGCCATAAAACGCCGCTTGCCCCCGTTTGGGCGCAGGTCGTCACATGGCTTCAGTCATCGGCGGGCTTTGCCTCTATAAACCCGGCCGCGCTCACTACATTGCTCCAGTCAAGGAATCCCATGCCCTTCGTCACAGCCTATCGCCTGACCCTGCAACCGCTGGCCATTGCCGCCAGCCTCCTGCTCGCCGGCGTGGCCCAGGCCCAAAGCCTGCAGGAGCTCTATGACGCGGCCAGGGGCTATGACGCGACCTATCTGGCCAGCCGCAACAGCGCCGACGCCGCTGCCGCGCGCGCCGCTGCAGCCGAGTCGCTGATCCGTCCGTCGCTGTATCTGTCCAGTTCCGGCACGCTGACGCGCACCGATCCGCCGTCGACGGGCGCCTACAACACGCGCACGCTGCAGGCCGGCCTGTCGGGCAAGTACTCGGTCTACAACGCCAGCAACATCCCCACCATCGACAAGGCCCGTCGCGCCTACGCCCTGGCCCAGTCCGACCTGGACCTGTCCGAGCAGGACCTGATGGTGCGGCTTGCCACGGCTTATTTCGATGTGCTGGCCGCCAAGGACGCGCTGACGACCTCGCGCGCCAACAAGACCGGCATCGCGGAGCAGCTGGCCTCGGCCAAGCGCAATTTCGAGGTCGGCACCGCCACCATCACCGACACGCGCGAAGCCCAGGCCCGCTATGACCTCGCCGTGGCCCAGGAACTGGCCGCCGACAACGACCTGCGCGTCAAGCGCGTGACGCTGGACCAGTTTGTCGGCCGCGTCGGCGTCGAGCCCAAGGGCCTGGCCGTGCCGGTCGCGCTGCCGGCCCTGCCGAGCGACAACATCGACACCTGGGTGGCCACGGCCGACGACCAGCATCCCAATGTCCGCCGCGCCCGACTGGCCCTGGAAATGGCCCAGCTCGACACGCAGATCGCCCGCGCCGGCGAGAAGCCGACGCTGGACGCCAGCGCCACGCTGGGCGGCCAGAACACCCACACCAGCCCCGCCATCATTGCCGCGCAGCAGGGCGCTGCCGGCACGGGCAAGAACGCCAGCGTCGCCCTGACCTTGAGCTACCCGCTCTACACGGGCGGCGCCACGCAGAACCGCATCAAGGAAACCCTGGTGCTGGAAGACAAGGCCCGCAACGATCTCGACTTCGCCCGCCGCAGCGTGGCCGAGGGCACGCGTCGCGCCTTCTTCGGCGTGCAGTCGTTGAAGGCCCAGGTCGCCGCCTACGAGGCCGCCGAGTCGTCCACCAAGCTGGCCCTGGAAGCCACGCAGCTGGGCTACAAGGTCGGCGTGCGCGTCAACCTGGACGTGCTGAACGCCCAGACCCAGCTCTACACGACCCAGCGCGACCTGGCCAAGGCGCGCTACGACGTCGTCGTCAACAGCCTCAAGCTGCGCCAGGCCTCCGGCCAGCTGCGTGCCGAGGACATCAACGCCGCGAACACGCTGCTGGCGAAATAAGTCGCTGCACGGCTGCGATCAAGCCCCGCTCTGGCGGGGCTTTTTCTTGGCGACTGCGGCCGGCACGGGCGTGGGCTCGGGCTCGGCGGTCGTTGGCAGTGGCCGGATCGGCGCATGCTCGCGCACCGCATTCAGGATGATGGCCGTCGACGTGGGCACCTGCTGGCAGAAGCGCGACAGCGTCGCCCGCAGGTGCGCCACATCGCGCACGGCGATCTCCAGGATCCAGCTGTCCTCTCCCGTCACGCCATAGGCCGTCACCACCTCGGGGCTGCGCTCCAGCGCGCGCATCAGTTCACCTTCGTCGAGGTTGCCGATGCGGATGATGGAGCGGATGCCATAGCCCAGCTTGCTGGCGTCGACGACGGCGCGGTAGCCGCGGATGACGCCGCCGTCCTCCAGCTTGCGCACGCGCTCGGTCACCGCGGGCTGGCTCAGGTGCACGCGCCGGCCCAGCTCCGCCATCGTCAGGCGGGCGTCGGCCTGCAATTCGGCCAGGATGCGGTGGTCATGCTGATCGAGTTCGATGGCCATGAATTTCTCTTCAAAGCAGCAGAATGTTCTTGAATATTAAGGCGCAACTCGTCCTTTACCTTCAAGAGTCCATGTTGCAAGGCGACTGAAATTTCTACGATGCCGGCCATGAACACGACGACCCTGCCGCTGAAGTCCACCCCCGGCCTCTCGCCCAAGCTGATGCTCTGCCTGGCCGCCACCTGGCTGGTCTGGGGTTCGACCTATCTGGCGATCAAGCTCGCCTTGGTCAGCCTGCCGCCTTTCTTCCAGATGGGCAGCCGCTTCCTCGTCGCAGGCGCCTTGCTGGCGGTGTGGATGCGCTGGCGCGGCGCGCCCTGGCCGAGTCGCCGTCAGTGGCTGCACGCCCTCGTCATCGGCGGTCTGATGCTGGGTGGCGGCATGGGCGGCACGGCCACGGCCGAGCAGACCGTGGGTTCCGGCCTGGTCGTCGCCTTCATCGCCGTGATGCCCTTGATGATCGCCGGCCTCAATCTGCTGTGGGGCGAGAAGCCGGGGCGGCTGGAGTCGCTGGGCATTGCCTTCGGCCTGGTCGGCGTGCTGCTGTTGACGCAAGGGCAGGGCTTTGGTGCTTCGACCCTCGGTCTGGTTGCGATCAGCGTGGCCTGCGCCAGTTGGGCCGTGGGCAGCGTGCTGTCGCAGCGCGTGTGGCCGCTGGCACCGGGTGCGATGGGCTTTGCGAGCGAGATGCTGGCCGGCGGCGCGGTGCTGATGGGCTTGAGCCTCGTCAGCGGCGAGACGCTGCCCGAGCACATCGAGCCGCAGGCGCTGTGGGCCTGGGCCTATCTGGTCGTGTTCGGCTCGCTGATCGCCTTCAACGCCTACATGGTGCTGCTGGCCGAGGCCTCGGCCGGGCTGGCGTCGAGTTATTCCTTCGTCAACCCGGTCATCGCGATGCTGCTGGGGGTCACGCTGGCCGGCGAGCAGATCAGCGGCAATGAATGGCTGGCCGCGGGCATCGTGCTGCTGGGCGTCGTGCTGCTGCTGGTCGGGCGGGCGAAGGCGCGTTAGCCACCGCCGCGGATATTGGCCTGCAGGGCCGGCTTCATCAGCCGCGGCGCGGCCAGCGTCGCGTCGCGCGCCTGGCGCATGGCGACGAACTCGGCCTCGCTGACGCCGTCGTGCGCATGGATGTTGGCCGCGCACTGCTCGGCCACCGTGGTCTGCCAGCGCGCCTCGCGGCCCGCTGGGTAGTCGTGGCAGACGAAGAGACGGGTCTCGGGCGGCAGCTCCAGCAGGCGCCGGATCGAACGGTAGAGCAGGGCGGCATCACCGCCGGGAAAGTCGGCGCGGGCGCTGCCGCCGTCGGGCATGAAGAGGGTGTCGCCGATGAAGACGGCATCTTCGATCTGGTAGGCCAGGTCGGCCGGCGTGTGGCCGGGGGTGAGCAGGGCGGTCGCCTCGATGCTGCCGATGTGGAATGACTCGCCATCACGCAGCAGTCGGTCGAAACCGTCGTCCTGCGAAGGCCAGCCTCGCAGTCGGCCGAGCGTGGCCTGCACCTCGCGGGTGTGCTCACCGATGGCGATCAGCCCGCCAGCCTCGCGCCGCAGATAGCGCGCGGCGGACACATGGTCGGCATGGACATGGGTTTCGAGGATCCACTGCAGATCGAGGCCCTGCGCGCGCAGATACGCCAGCAGCAAGTCGGCGCTGGCGGTGCTGGACCGACCGCTGGCGAGGTCGTGGTCCAGCACGGGGTCGATGACGGCCGCCTGGCGTGTTGCCGGGTCGTGCACGACATAGCTGACCGTGCCGGTGACGGGATCGTGGAAGCCTTGGATGACGACGGACATTTGGAGTTCGGGCGTTGCCGGGATGTCATTATTTCTACATGAACCTGGACTGGAACGCTTTCACACCCGGGCCGGCGCTGGCCGGCGGTCTGTTGATCGGACTCGCCGCGGCCGTGTTCGTGGTGTTCTCCGGCCGCATTGCCGGCATCAGCGGCATCGTCGGCGGCTTGCTGCGGCCGGTGGCTGGCGACCGCGCCTGGCGGCTGGCCTTCGTGGCCGGCTTGCTGGCGTCGTCCTGGGTGTATGCGCTGTTCGCCGGGCCGCTGCGGCCGCATATCGACGCCGATTGGGCGACGCTGCTGCTGGCCGGCTTGCTGGTGGGCATCGGCACGCGTTATGGCGCTGGCTGCACCAGCGGCCATGGCGTCTGCGGGCTGTCGCGGCTGTCGCCGCGCTCGGCGGTTGCGACAGCCGTGTTCATGGCCGCCGGCTTCGCAACGGTCTGGGTGCTGAGGCATCTGCTGTGAGGACCGTACTGACCGCAGCACTGGTGGGCCTGGTGTTCGGGCTGGGACTGATCGTGTCCGGCATGGTGTTGCCGGCCAAGGTGCTGGGCTTCCTGGACCTGGCCGGCGCCTGGGACCCCTCGCTGGCCCTGGTGATAGCGGGTGCGATCGCGGTCGGACTGCCGGCCTTTGCCTGGGCGCGTCGGGCCAAGGTCAAGCTGCCGGACTCGACCCGCATCGACCGCCGCCTCGTCGGCGGCAGCCTGTTGTTCGGCATCGGCTGGGGCCTGGCGGGCCTGTGCCCGGGGCCGGCGCTCGTGGTGGCTGGCCTGGGCGACTGGAAGGCGCTCGGCTTCGTCGCGGCGATGCTGGCCGGCATGGCGATCTTCGAGCTGCTGGAGCGAAGGACGGCCTGAGACAAAATCCGCGCCCATGCTGTTTCTGCTCTCGCCCGCCAAGTCCCTCGATTACGACAAGCCGACGCCGGCCGAACTGGCGCCGGCCTTGACCCGCCCGCAGTTCCTCGATGACACCGCCGCCCTCATCGACGTGCTGCGCACCAAGAGCGTGAACGACGTTCGCGACCTGATGGACCTGTCCGAGCCGCTGGCCCAGCTCAATGTCGACCGGTACAAAGCCTGGCGGCCGCGCTTCACCGAACACAACAGCAAGCCGGCCGTGCTGGCCTTCAACGGCGATGTCTACGACGGCCTGGACGCCGGCACGCTGAGCGTCGACGACCTCGCCTGGGCGCAGGCGCATGTGCGCATGCTGTCGGGCCTGTACGGCATCCTGCGGCCGCTGGACCGCATGCAGCCCTACCGCCTGGAGATGGGCACGCGCCTGGCCACGGCGTCGGGCGCCAGCCTCTACGACTACTGGGGTGACCGCCTGGCCTTGCACCTGAACAAGCTGGCGCGAGGCGAAAAGGCGCCGGTCATCGTCAACCTGGCCTCGCAGGAATACTTCCGCGCTGCCGACCGCAAGGCTCTCAAGCCCCGGGTTGTCGACTGCCAGTTCGAGGACTGGAAGAACGGCGAGTACAAGATCATCAGCTTCTTCGCCAAGCGCGCCCGCGGGCTGATGGCACGCTTCGCCATCCAGCAACGTCTTGAAACGCCTGAAGGGCTCAAAGGCTTCGATCTGGACGGTTATCGTCTCGCCCCTGATGTCTCTTCCCCCGACCGACTCGTCTTCCGCCGCAAGTCATGAGCCAACAAGTCATCACTCCCGAGCTGTGTGAATGGATCACCGAGCAGAGCCGTGCCGGCCATGCGTCCGAAAGCATCCTGGCCGCGATGCTGGGCAGCGGCTGGGACGAAACCGTCGCCCGCCAGGCGCTGGCCCGCACGCTGGGCCAGGTGGCCACGCTGACGCCGCCGCCCGGCGCGACGGCGGGCCTGCCCGAGCCCGACCTGAGCCGCTTCGCGCCCGTCCTCAATGCCGGCGACCGCCAGGTCAAGGTGCTGATGGCGCTGCGCCAGCCGCGCGTCATCGTCTTCGGTGATCTGCTGTCCGAGGAGGAGTGCGACGGCATCATGGCCCTGGCCAAGAAGCGCCTGGCGCGCTCCGAGACCGTCGCCACCGGCAGCGAGGGCAGCGAGGTGAACTCGGCGCGCACCAGCGACGGCATGTTCTTCGAGCGCTGCGAAACCGAGCTGATCCGCACCCTCGAGGCGCGCATCGCGACCCTGCTGCGCTGGCCGCTGGACCATGGCGAAGGCCTGCAGGTGCTGCACTACCGCCCGGGCGCCGAGTACCAGCCGCATTACGACTACTTCGACCCCGGCCATGTCAGCACGCCGGGCATCCTGAAGCGTGGCGGCCAGCGCGTGGCCACACTGGTCATCTACCTGAACACGCCCACCGCCGGCGGCTCGACCATCTTCCCGGACATCGGCCTGGACGTCGCGCCCGTCAAGGGCAATGCCGTCTTCTTCAGCTATGACCGGCCCCACCCGGCCACGCAGACCCTGCACGGCGGCTCACCGGTGCTGGACGGCGAGAAATGGGTGGCGACGAAATGGCTGCGTCAGGGCGTCTTCACCTGAATGGTCGCAGCGATGGCGGCCACCAGCACGATCAGGCCCAGCATCAACAACAGGAAGTAGCCCAGGCTGAGCAGCAGGCCGCGCCACAACGCACCGGCCCGGCTGACGCCATAGACGCGCCGCAACGCCATCACGCCATGGCCGAAGACGGCAAGGATCAGCAGCGGCGTCAAGTCCGTGGCGAACGCCATCAGCAGGGCCAGGAACCACAGGCTGTGGCTGTGCAGGGAGAACACGAAGTGCTCGGCATAGCGTCGCCCCGTGCCGGCGAACATGGCCAGCAGCAGCGCCGCAAACACGGGCTGCATGGCCAGCATGCCGTAGGGCGCCAGGGCAACGATGCGGGCCGTCCACTGCTCGTTGTTCATCGACCCGGCGTTCTTGATCAACCGGGTTCCCCAACGCTCCAGCCGCGTGCAGTTCTGCGGTTGTGCTTCGTCGCAGTCGCCGAGCTTGGTGATGACCGTCTGCTTGCCGCGCGGCGGCCTCGATGCCGCGGCGGACGCCGCCTGCGCCTTGGCCAGCGCCTCAGCCTCGGCGGCCGTCTCGTTGGGCGTCGCACCCGGCTTGACGCGCAGCCGCACCGGCTTGCCGGGCTCGACGATAGGCGCTGCCTCGGTCGCCTCGGCGTTGCTGTCGGCGGCGGTGGTGTGCGGCAACAGGTGTGAGCCGACGAAAAACACGAAGCTCGCGCTCAGATAGACGCGCAGCGGCAGCACATAGCGGCGCCGCTGGCCGTGGAAATAGGCATTCGTCAAATAGCCTGGCAGGCAGATCAGCGCCCACAGCGTGCGCCACAGCGGGCCGTCGAAGGCGACGTAATGGCCCAGGTACTCGGTGAACATCTCGCGCACCGAGGGCGGGTGCAGGTCGGTCTCCTGGCCGCAGTGGCCGCAGAAGACCGGGCGCGGCGTGGCCAGCGTGAAGTGGCAGTTGCGGCAGTAGGGCAGTGCGGGCTTGCCGTGTGGGTGGCTCATGCTGAAAGCAGTTTGTTGATCAGCTCGGGCGTGCTGCTCACCTGGTATTTCTTCATCAGCCGGCCGCGGTAGACGTCCACGGTGCGCGGGCTCACGCCCAGGCGGCGGCCGATGAGCTTGCTGGTCTGGCCCTCGACGAGAAGGGCGGCGATCTCGCGCTCGCGTGGCGTCAGCTCGGCCGTGATCTGGCGCCGGGCCGACAGGTCCTCGAAGCCCCAGATGCCGCGGGCATGCGGGTCGGTCGGGTCGAGGGCACTGCCCGTCACATGGCACCAGAACAGCTCGCCACCGCCCAGGCGGCGCATGACGCGGTCGTCGGCGTAATGACCTTGCGCGTCCAGGCTGGCGACGATGCGGGCACCCGTGCGCTCGAACTCGATGGCGCTCGGGTACATGACGGCAAAGCTTTGGCCGATGAGCTGCTCGCGCGTGGCCGAGAACATCTGCAGCAGGCGTTCGTTGCAGTCGACGATCTGGCGCTGGGCCGACAGCACCAGGCCGATCGGGGCGAGCAGGAAGGCGCTGCGGTAGTCGATGGCTTCAGGGCTCACGCGGTAGGGCGGGTAGGGCAGGGCGGCCGCGATCCTACCCGGCATGGCCCATGGCTCCACGGCAATGGCTCCATCGGGCGATGCGGGCAGGCCGGTGTTTGAACAAAGTGCGATCCGCATCTTTCAACCCGGAGAATTTCATGCGTTTCAAATTCGTTTCCCGCCTGGCCCTGGCCTTGGCGGCCGCCCTCGCGCTGACTGGCGCCGCCCATGCCAACCTGGTCGCCACCGATTTCTGGACGGCTGGCGACCGCTACCTCGTCCAGGACAGCAGCACCGACCTCGAATGGCTGAGCCCGGTGGCCACGCGCGGCCACGTCTTCAACGACGCGACGGTGCAGGCCCTGCTCGGTGAAGGCTTCCACTACGCGACCCGCAACGAGGTGATCGACATGATCGACGCCAATTTCGGCCTGGCGACCACGGTCCGACCTGGCGACGCGGCGGGCTATGCCATCGCCGAGGACTTCTTTGCCGTCTTCGGCATCACCGCGGCCGTGCGCTGCCAGGTCGGCAAGGTCTTCATCCCTTGCCCGCGCACCCAGGGCCTGACCGGCGATGCCGGCGGCGCGGGCAAGCACATGGCGGTCGGCATGCTGCAGTACGGCAGCACCGGCTATCTGATCGACAACAACCCCTGGCCGGATGGCATCTACGACGACCAGATGGGCAACTGGCTGGTCCGCGGCGATGCCCAGGCACCGCAAGCCCTGCCCGAACCCGGCAGTCTTGCCCTGCTGTCGGCGGCCCTGGTGGCGGCCTGGCCGCTGTCGAGGCGGCGGAAGTCCTTAGGCAATCTTGCGTAATCGACTCGGCGGGAGGGGGGCGCTACGCTTCGCCCCTCATCCCAGCAGGAGACGGCATGAACAAGGTGTACCCGAGCGCCGAAGAGGCGTTGCGCGGCGTGGTGAAGGACGGGCAGATGCTCGCGGTTGGCGGCTTCGGCCTGTGCGGCATCCCCGAGGCCCTGATCGCGGCCCTGCGCGACAGCGGCGTCAAGGACCTGACCGTCATCTCCAACAACGCCGGCGTGGACGGCTTCGGCCTCGGCCAGCTGCTCCTCACGCGGCAGATCAGGAAGATGATCTCCAGCTACGTGGGCGAGAACAAGGAGTTCGAGCGCCAGTACCTGGCGGGCGAGCTGGAGCTGGAATTCACGCCCCAGGGCACGTTGGCCGAGAAGCTGCGTGCGGGCGGCGCCGGCATCCCGGCCTTCTTCGTGCGCACCGGCGTCGGCACGCTGATCGCCGAGGGCAAGGAAGCGCGCGAGTTCGATGGCCAGACCTATATCCTCGAGAAGGCCCTGGTGCCCGACGTGTCCCTGGTCAAGGCCTACAAGGCCGACAAGAGCGGCAACCTCGTCTTCCGCCGCACCGCGCGCAACTTCAACCCGGCCGCGGCCATGGCGGGCAAGCTGACGGTCGTCGAGGTCGAGCATCTCGTCGAGACGGGCGACATCGATCCGGATGACGTGCATCTGCCGGGCATCTATGTGCACCGCATCGTTGTCAACGCCAATCCGGAAAAGCGGATTGAGAAGATGACCCTGTCCCCCAAGAAGGAGGCTTGAGATGGCCTGGACCCAAGATCAGATGGCCGCCCGCGCGGCCCAGGAGCTGGAAGACGGCTTCTACGTCAACCTCGGCATCGGCATCCCGACGCTGGTGGCCAACCATGTGCCTTCGACCAAGGAAGTCTGGCTGCAGAGCGAGAACGGCATGCTGGGCATCGGCCCCTTCCCGACGGAGGACGAGGTCGATGCCGACCTCATCAACGCCGGCAAGCAGACGGTCACCACGCTGCCCGGCAGCAGCATCTTCGGCAGCCACGACAGCTTCTCGATGATCCGCGCCGGCAAGATCAACCTGAGCATTCTTGGCGCCATGCAGGTCAGCGGCAGCGGCGACCTGGCCAACTGGATGATCCCGGGCAAGATGGTCAAGGGCATGGGCGGCGCCATGGACCTGGTCGCCGGCGTCAAGCGCGTCATCGTGCTGATGGAGCACGTCGCCAAGAAGAAGGACGGCAGCGAGGACCTCAAGATCATCCCCAGCTGCACGCTGCCGTTGACGGGCAAGGGTGTCGTCGACCGCATCATCACGGACCTGGGTGTCTTCGACGTCGTGCCCGGTGGCATCAAGCTCGTCGAGCTGGCCGAAGGCGTCACGCGTGAACAAGCGCAAAGCAAGACAGGGGTTCCGTTGCTCTGAGGTAAATCAAGCCTCGCATCCCCAGTTCATGGGCCTGGACGGGTCGGCGCAAGCTGGCCCGTTTCCGTTGGGCGGAGCATTCTTCGAACAACAGCGAGGCCACCATGCGCGCACCCCCGACGCCTGAAGTCGAGACCATCGCCCCAGCACTCGAGACAAGTGCAGACCTGAACCCCGGCGGCATCGCGGTCGCCGCCGCAGCAGCGGCCATGCTGGCCGCCTGCGGTGGAGGCGGGGGAGGCGATGTGCCAACCCCATCGCCCTCACCACCGCCCCCGCCACCCCCTCCACCCCCGCCGCCTCCCCCTCCCGCCATCACCGATGCCGAAGCCGCGCGCTTCCTCGCCCAGGCGGGCTTTGCAGCCAGCAGCGCCGATATCGCCACCGTCAAGGCCAACGGCTACGCCGCCTGGCTGGACGCCCAGTTCTCGCTGCCCGTCAGCGACGGCCATTTCGACTGGATGGTGGCCAATGGCTATGCCATCGTCGACCACCGCAACGACTTCGGCGGCGCCGACAACACCCTGTGGCGCAAGCTGCTGTCGGCGCCCGACTCGCTGCGCCAGCGCGTCGTGCTGGCCCTGAGCGAGATCTTCGTCATCTCCATGAGCGGCCTGCCCATGCCCTGGCGCGGCTTTGCCATCGCCTGCTATGTGGACATGCTGGAGCAGCGCTGCTTTGGCAGCTACCGCGAGCTGCTGAACGCGGTGACGCTGTCCAACGGCATGGGCGTCTACCTCGCCACCCGCGGCAACCTCAAGGAAGACGCCAACACCGGCCGCGTGCCTGACGAGAACTACGCCCGCGAGGTCATGCAGTTGTTCAGCATCGGCCTCTACCAGCTCAATGCCGATGGCAGCCTGAAGCTCGATGGCAATGGCAAGCCCATCGAGACCTACACCCAGACCAACATCACCGACCTGGCGCGCGTTTTCACCGGCTGGGATTTCGACAGCTACAGCGGCAGCGACCCGGCTTTCATGAAGAAGCCCATGGTCAATATCGCCTCGCGCTTCTCGACCGGCGCCAAGAAGGTGCTGGAAGTCGACATCCCCGCCTCGGCCGACGGCCCGGCGGCGCTGAAGATCGCGCTCGACACGCTGGCCGCCCATGCCAATGTCGGGCCGTTCATCGGCCGCCAGCTCATCCAGCGTCTGGTCGCCTCCGATCCCAGCCCGGCCTATGTCGGACGCATCGCCGCTGTCTGGGCCGACAACGGTTCTGGCGCTCGCGGTGACCTCAAGGCCGTCATCCGCGCCATCCTGCTCGACGCCGAGGCGCGCACCCCGCCCACGGCGCCCGGCGCCGGCAAGCTGCGCGAGCCGCTGCAGCGCTTCATCCAGTGGGGGCGCAGCTTTGGCGTCACGTCGCCCAACGGCCTGTGGAACATCGGCAATACCAGCGACTCGGGCACCCGCCTGGGCCAGAGTCCGCTGCGCAGCCCCTCGGTCTTCAACTTCTTCCGGCCCGGCTATGTGCCGCCCAACTCCCAGTTGGGCACGAATGACATCACGGCGCCCGAGTTCCAGCTCTGCAACGAGAGCACGGTGGCCGGCTACATCAACTACATGCAGAAGGCCATCGCCGACGGCATCAACGACGTGAAGCCGAGCTACACCGCCGAGCTCGCGCTGGCGGGCGATGCGCCGGGCCTGGTCGCCAGTCTCGCGCTGCGCCTGGGCGGTGGTGGTATTTCGGCTGCCACTCAAGCGACGGTCAGCACGGCCATCGCGACCATCTCCGCCGCCAGCGACACCGGCAAGGCCAACCGCCTGCAGGCGGCCATCCTGATGCTGATGGCCTGCCCCGAATATCAAATCCAGAAGTGAGGGGACGACCATGAAGCTGAATCGACTCCCCGAACTGCAGCGCCGCGAATTCCTGCGCCGCGCCGGTGCTCTCGGTCTCGCCGGTACCGCGGCACCCTGGGCGCTCAACCTCGCCGCCCTCGGCGAGGCCGCCGCCGCCAGCGGGCCCAACGACTACAAGGCCCTGGTCTGTGTCTTCCTCTACGGCGGCAACGACCATGGCAACACGCTGGTGCCCTATGACCAGGCCAGCTACAACGCCTACGCCACCATCCGCCAGACCCTGGCCACGCCGCGCGACCAGCTTGCGTCGACGGCGCTTGCGTTGAACGTCGGTGGTCGGCAGATGGCCCTGGCTCCCCAGCTCGGCAAGCTCAAGGGGCTGTGGGACAGCGGGCGGATGGGCATCCAGCTCAATGTCGGCACGCTGATCCAGCCGACCACGCTGGCCCAGTACAACGCCAGGAACGTGCCGCTGCCGCCCAAGCTGTTCTCGCACAACGACCAGCAGTCCGTCTGGCAGAGCAGCTCACCCGAGGGCGCCACCTCGGGCTGGGGCGGCCGCATGGGCGATCTCTTCCTCGGCGGCAACGGCACAGCCACCTTCACCTGCATCAATGCCGCGGGCAACGCCGTCTTCATGGCCGGCAAGCAGGCCGTGCAATACCAGGTGTCCACCAGCGGCGCCGTGCCCATCAACGGCATCCTCAAGCCGCTTTATGGCTCCCAGGCCTGTGCCGACGCGCTGCGTGGCCTCATCACCGCCGACCGCACGCACTGGATGGAGGCCGAACTGAACAAGGTCGTCGCGCGTTCCGTCAGCGCCCAGGGCGTCGTCACTGCCGGCCTGGCCGGCGTGCCGGCGCTGCAGACGCCGTTCGATGCGGCCAGCAGCCTGTCCAACCAACTGCTGATGGTGGCCAGGCTCATCGGCGCTCGCCAGGCTTTGGGCGCGACGCGCCAGGTCTTCTTCGTGTCGCTGGGCGGTTTCGACACCCACGACTTCCTGCTCGACGAGCACCCCGGCCTGCTGACGGCGGTCAATGACGCGCTGGCCAGCTTCTACGCCGCCACGGTCGAGCTCGGCGTGGCCAGCCAGGTCACCACCTTCACGGCCAGTGATTTCGGTCGCTCGCTGACCAGCAATGGCGACGGCTCCGACCATGGCTGGGGCAGCCACCATTTCGTGCTCGGCGGGGCGGTGCAGGGCGGCAAATACTGGGGCACGCTGCCCTCGGTCAGCATCAACGGCCCGGACGACGTCGGCCAGGGCCGGCTGCTGCCGACGACGGGCGTTGACCAGCTCGGCGCCACGCTGGCCACCTGGATGGGCATCAGCGCCGCCGACCTGCCACGCGTGCTGCCGCAGATAGGCAACTACAGCCAAAAAAACATGGGCTACTTCTGAACGTTGGCGCTTGCCTAAGATGGCCGGATGCTCCGCCTCCTGACGCCTCTTCTGCTGGCCAGCCTGTTGGCGCCGGCCCATGCCCTCGACCAGCCCGAGGCCGCCACCACCCGCAGCGCCAAGCAGGGCAGCCTCACCGCACCGGCCCAGCGCTTCGCGGTGACGGCGGCCAACCCGCTGGCGGCGGAGGCCGGCCTCGAGATCCTGAAGGCCGGCGGCTCGGCGGTGGACGCCACCATCGCCGTGCAGGCCGTGCTCGGGCTGGTGGAGCCGCAGTCCAGCGGCATCGCCGGCGGCGCCTTCCTGATGCACTGGGACGGCCGCCAGGTGCAGACCCTGGACGGCCGCGAGTCCGCGCCGGCCGCCGCCACGCCCGAGCTCTTCCTGAAGGCCGACGGCAAGCCCCTGCCCATGCGCGAGGCCATCATGAGCGGCCTGTCCACCGGCGTGCCGGGCGTGCTGGCGATGCTGGCCGAGGCGCATCGCCAGCATGGCAGGCTGCCCTGGGCCCGACTCTTCGAGCCGGCCATCCGCCTGGCCGATCAGGGCTTCGCCGTCAGCCCGCGGCTGTTCGAGCTGGCCTCGGCCGAGGCGGCGCTGCGCAGCGACCCCCAGGCCGGGGCGTATTTCTTCGATGCGGGCGGCGCCCCCAAGGCCGTCGGCATCGTGCTGAAGAACCCGGCCTATGCCGCCGTGCTGCGCGGCATCGCCAGGCAAGGCCCCAAGGCCTTCTATGAGGGCGCCGTGGCCGAGGACATCGTGCGCCGCGTGAAGGGACATGCCCGCCCGGGCCTGCTGGCGGYGTCCGACCTGGCCGGCTACAAGGCCCTGGCCCGCCCGCCGCTGTGCAATGACTGGCGCGGCTATCGCGTCTGCGGCTTCGGCCCGCCGACCTCGGGCCATCTGACGCTGATGCAGATCCTCGGCATCCTCGACACCCAGCCCGCCGCGGTCGCGGCCAAGGGCCTCAGCGCCGACTGGATGTACGCCTATGCCGAATCCGCCAAGCTCGCCTTCGCCGACCGCGCCCAGTACATCGGCGACCCGGCCTTCGTCACGGCGCCGGGCGGCGACTGGCAGAACCTGATCGCACCGGCCTATTTGAAAGAGCGTGGCGCGCTGATTGGCGCCAGGGCCATGGGCGTGGCGACCGCGGGTCAGCCGGCGACCATCAAGCAGGCGCTGGCACCCCAGGCCGAGCAACTGGAATCTGGCACCAGCCAGGTCAGCGTCGTCGACGCCGAGGGCCATGCGGTGGCGATGACCACCAGCGTCGAATCCGCCTTCGGCAGCCGCGTCATGAGCGACGGAGGCAYGGGCCTGGCCGGCGGCTTCATGCTGAACAACACGTTGACGGACTTCTCGCTGAACCCCGTCGGCGCCGATGGCAAGCCGGTGGCCAACCGCGTCGAGGCGGGCAAAAGGCCGCGCTCCAGCATGGCGCCAACCCTCGTTTTCGACCGCGACGGCAAGCTGGTGCTGGTGGCCGGTTCGCCAGGCGGGCCGGTCATCATCCATTACGTCGCCAAGGTCATCACGGGCGCCCTGGCCTGGGGCCTGCCGGTGCAGCAGGCGGTGGACCTGCCCAACTTCGGCCACTTCAACTCCGGCCCCCTCATCGTCGAGCGCGGCGCGCTGACGGCCGAGCAACTGGCCGACCTGCGCGCCCGCGGCCAGCAGGTCAACGAGACCGACCTGACCAGCGGCCTGCAGGTGCTGATGCGGGTGAAAGCGGGCTGGGTGGGGGGCGCCGACCCGCGCCGTGAAGGCATCGTGTTAGGGGAATAGCGGTCAACGGCATCTTGTCTGACACACGCCAGTGGGCGCAGCGCCCTAGGCTGGCCGGGTTGTGAACCCCAGGGGCCAGCGATGGACGAGTTGCAGGGATGTTGTCTGTCACGCCGTGATGTACTGATCGCCGGCGCAGGCACGGCGGCTGTCACAGCGGTTGAAGCCGCAGAAAGGGAGCCAGCCTTGTCTCAATCCAGCCTGCCGCCGACGATGGGCCGTGTGACGCTGGAGGTCAACGGCCAGTCCCACAGCGTGGAGGTCGACACCCGCACGACGCTGCTGGACCTGCTGCGCGAGCGGTTGCAGCTCACCGGCACCAAGAAGGGCTGCGACCACGGCCAGTGCGGCGCTTGCACGGTGCTGATGGACGGCCGGCGCATCAACAGCTGCCTGATGCTGGTCGTCATGGCGCCGGGCGCCAAGGTGACGACCATCGAGGGCCTGGGCACGCCGCAGAAGCTGCACCCGCTGCAGGCCGCCTTCGTCGCCCATGACGGCTACCAGTGCGGCTACTGCACGCCGGGCCAGATCTGTTCGGCCGCGGGCATGCTGGACGAGCTCAGGCGCGGCGTGCCCAGCCATGTGACCCCCGACCTGACCGCCAGGCCGCTGCTGTCCGTGGAGGAGCTGCGCGAGCGCATGAGCGGCAATATCTGCCGCTGTGGCGCCTACTCCAACATCGCCGACGCGATCACCCAGGTCGCCAAGGAGGCCGCATGAAAGCCTTCAGCTTCGAGCGCGCCGCCACACCGGCGGAAGCCGCCGCCGCCGTCGCGCGCCGGCCCGATGCCAAGTTCATCGCCGGTGGTACCAATCTGCTGGACCTGATGAAGCTGCAGATCGAGGCGCCCGGCCATCTGGTCGACGTCAACGCGCTGAGCCTGGACCGCATCGAGGTCGCCGAGGGTGGCGGCCTGCGCATCGGGGCTCTGGTGCGCAATGCCGACCTCGCCAGCGACACCCGTGTCCGCAAGGACTATGGGGTGCTGTCCCGCGCACTGCTGGCGGGCGCCTCGGGCCAGCTGCGCAACCGCGCGACGACGGCCGGCAACCTGCTGCAGCGCACCCGCTGCCCCTATTTCTACGACACCGCCCAGCCCTGCAACAAGCGCCAGCCCGGCAGCGGTTGTTCGGCCATCGGCGGCGTGGCGCGCTCGCTGGCCATCATCGGCACGAGCAATGCGTGCATCGCCAGCCACCCCAGCGACATGGCCGTCGCGATGCGCGTGCTGGACGCCCAGGTCGAGACCGTCAAACCCGACGGCCAGATGCGCCGCATTCCCATCGCCGACTTCCACAGGCTGCCCGGCGACACGCCCCACATCGATCACGCGCTGACCCATGGCGAGCTGATCACCTCGGTGCTGCTGCCGCCCCCGGTGGGTGGCACCCAGGTCTACCGCAAGGTGCGTGATCGGGCGTCGTATGCCTTTGCGCTTGTGTCGCTGGCCGCCATCGTGCAGCGTGACGGCGGCGCCCGCCTGGCCTTCGGTGGCGTGGCACCCAAGCCCTGGCGCGTTGAAGGCGCCGAGTCGCAAATCTCGCGTGGCGCCCACACCTTCTTCGGCCAGGCCTTCAAGGGCGCGGCACCTCAGCAGGACAACGCCTTCAAGCTCAAGCTGGCCGAACGCCTGCTGGTCGACGTCCTGCACCCCGCGAAGGCATGACCATGAGATTCGACCAACCCGCCACCACCAATCCCATCGATCAAGGCCGCATCGTCGGCCGCCCCACGCCGCGCATCGACGGCCCGCTGAAGACGACTGGCACGGCGCCCTATGCCCATGAGCACCAAGACCTGAAGCAGGCGCCCGCCGTCGGCGTCGTCATCGGCGCCGGCATCGCCAAGGGCCGCGTGGCGGCCATGGACCTGAAAGCGGCGCGGGCGGCCCCTGGCGTGCTGGCCATCGTGACGGCGCAGAACGCCGGCAAGCTCGGCAAGGGCAGCAAGAACACCGCCAAGCTGCTCGGCGGCCCGCAGATCGAGCATTACCACCAGGCGCTGGCCGTGGTTGTCGCCGAGAGCTTCGAGCAGGCGCGTGCCGCCGCGGCATTGATCGACATCCGCTACGAAGCCGCCCAGGGCCGCTACGACCTGGCCGCCGAGAAGCCCCATACCCCGGTGGCCAAGAGCGATGGCTTCGGTGGCCAGGCCGAGACGAATCACGGCGACTTCGAGGCCGGCTTTGCCAAGGCACCGGTGCAGCTGGACGCGAGCTACACGACGCCCGATCAGGCCCACGCCATGATGGAGCCGCATGCCACCATCGCGTGGTGGGAGGGCGGCAAGCTGTCGGTGTGGACATCCAACCAGATGATCGACTGGGCCGTCGACGACCTGGCCAAGACGCTGGGGATCCCAAAGCAGAACGTGCGCGTGCGTTCGCCGTTTGTCGGCGGTGGTTTCGGCGGCAAGCTCTTTCTGCGTGCCGACGTCGTGCTGGCCGCCCTGGGCGCCAAGGCCACCGGCCGGCCCGTCAAGATCGCGTTGCAGCGGCCGCTGATGTTCAACAACACCACGCACCGCCCGGCCACCATCCAGCGCGTGCGCATCGGTGCGGACAAGGAAGGCCGCATCCAGGCCATCTCGCACGAGAGCTGGTCGGGCAACCTGCCCGGCGGCGGCCCCGAGACCGCCACGGCCCAGACGCGGCTGCTCTATGCCGGCGAGCACCGCCACACCGCCCTGCACCTGGCCGTGCTGGACCTGCCCGAGGGCAATGCGATGCGCGCGCCGGGCGAGGCGCCGGGCCTGATGGCGCTGGAGATCGCGATGGACGAGATGGCCGAGAAGCTCGGCCTGGACCCCATCGAGTTCCGCGCGCGCAACGACACCCAGGTCGACCCCGAGAAGCCGCAGCGCCCCTTTTCGCAACGCCGCCTGGTGGACTGCATGAAGCAGGGCGCCGAGCGCTTCGGCTGGAGCCGCCGCTCATCCAAGCCGGCGCAGCTGCGTGAAGGCGGCTGGCTGGTCGGCATGGGCATGGCGGCGGCCTTCCGCAACAACCTGCTGATGAAGTCCAAGGCCCGCGTGCGCCTGCAAGCCGAGGGCCGCGTCATCGTCGAGACCGACATGACCGACATCGGCACCGGCAGCTACACCATCATTGCGCAGACGGCGGCCGAAACCCTGGGCGTGACGCTGGACAAGGTGGTCGTGCGACTGGGCGACTCGAGCTTCCCGGTGTCCTGCGGTTCGGGCGGGCAATGGGGCGGCAACAACTCGACGGCCGGCGTCTATGCGGCCTGCATGAAACTGCGTGGCATGGTGGCGCAGAAGGCGGGCATCGCCGATGCCGAGTTTGTCGACGGCCAGGTGCGCGGCGGCGGCAAGTCGCAGCCGCTGGCTTCCTTCGCCGGCCTGGTGGCCGAGGACGGCATCGAATACGGCGACCTCGACAAGCGCTACCAGCAGTCCACGTTCGGCGCGCATTTCGTGGAGGTGGGCGTGGATGCCATCAGCGGCGAGGTGCGTGTGCGCCGCATGCTGGCCGTCTGCGCGGCGGGGCGCATCCTGAACCCGACCTCGGCGCGCAGCCAGGTCATCGGCGCCATGACCATGGGCGTCGGCGCTGCCTTGATGGAAGACCTGAAGGTTGACCACCGCCGCGGCTTCTTCGTCAACCACGACCTAGCCGGCTACGAGGTGCCGGTGCATGCCGACATCCCGCACCAGGACGTCGTCTTCCTGGACGAGACCGACCCGATCTCCTCGCCGATGAAGGCCAAGGGCGTGGGCGAGCTGGGCATCTGCGGCGCGGCGGCCGCCGTCGCCAACGCGGTCTACAACGCGACGGGCGTGCGGGTGCGCGACTACCCGCTCACGCTGGACAAGCTGCTGTCTGGCCTACCGGCGCTGGTTTAGCGCGAGCAGGCCAAGGGCGGCCAGCGCGGCGAACAGCAGGCCGCTCCAGACTTCGTACGGCAGGCCGATGAGGCGGTAGGCGGCCGCTTCGGCACAGTTGGCCGTGATCATGAAGACCGACGGCCACAGCTCCTCGAGACCGAGTGCCGTGACGAGGTTGTCCGCCAGGCCCATCGCGCAGGTGGCGCTTTGCGAGGCCACCTCGTGCTGGAAGACCGCGGCCGTCAGGCCGGCGGCGCACAGCATCAGCACGACGACCAGGGCGGCCTGGCGCAGGGCGCGCTTGGCATTCACCAGCCAGCCCAGCAGGGCGACCGCGCCGATCACCAGGAAGATGGCGCGCTGCAGCACGCACCAGGGGCAGGGCTTGACGCCGAACTGGTGCTGGGCAATCAGGGCGATGCCGACGGCGCCGAAGCTCGCCACGGCCATGCCCGCCAGCACGCGGGCCGGCAGCTTGGAGGGAGCGGTGAACATCAGTCGGCGATCTCGGCGATGAGTTCGATCTCGACGCAGGCGCCGAGCGGGATCTGGGCCACGCCGAAGGCGCTGCGGGCATGCTTGCCGGCGTCGCCGAGCACGGCGGCGAACAGCTCGGAGCAGCCGTTGGTGACGAGATGCTGCTCGGTGAAGTCGGGCGTGCTGTTGACCAGGCTCATGACCTTGACGATGCGAACGATCTTGCCGAGGTCGCCGGTGGCGGCCTGCAGCGTGCCGAGCAGGTCGATGGCAACAGCGCGCGCCGCGGCCTGGCCGGTGGCGGTGTCGACGTCCTTGCCGAGCTGGCCGACCCAGGGCTTGCCGTCCTTCTTGGCGATATGGCCGGACAGGAACAGCAGGTTGCCGGTGCGCGTGAACGGCAGGTAGGCGGCCGCCGGAATGGCCAGGGGCGGCAGGGTGATGCCGAGTTCGGCGAGCTTGGCTTGGATGGCGGAAGAGCTCATGCGTATAAGCGCGGTAGCGCGTGCGAAAAACCGCGGCATGCTACACCCCGGGTCCCAATGAGCCGGGACAGGGAGGGGCATTGGCGCGGCAGCCTTGGGGCGCTCGGGAGCTGGTGGCGATGGGTCTGGCCTGGTTGACGGGCCTGGCGCTGCTGCATCGCTGCGAGCAATTGCCAACGGCAGCCGAATACGCGCTGCTGGCCCTGGCCTTTGTGATGTTGCTGCTGCTGCGGCGGCGCCATGGGCTGGCCCTGGCCGCTTGCATCGCAGTACTCGCATTCACGCAGGCCGCGCTGCGCGCGGAGCTGCGCATGAAGCCCGAGTTGCACCCGGCCTGGGAGGGGCGCGATCTGGTGCTGAGCGGCCGCGTCGACTCGCTCCCCCTTGCCGTCACCGGTCAGGGCGGCGTGCCGGGCTGGCGCTTCGAGTTCGCCGTAGAAGCCGTCGGCCCCACCGGCACGGCCCTGCCACCCGAAGTGCCGCGGCGGCTGATGCTGCTGGCCTATGACTCAGCGCCGATCACGGCCGGTGAGCGCTGGCGCTTCACGGCCCGCCTCAAGCGTGCCCATGGCCTGGCCAACCCCGGCGGCTTCGACGCCGAGTTGTGGCTGTTCGAGCAGGGCCTGCGCGCCAGCGGCGTCGTGCGAGCGGCCGAGCGCTTGCAGGCGGCGCCGTGGTGGTCGCTGGATGCCGCCCGCCAGCGCCTGCGCACGGCCATCCGTGAGCGCGTGGCCGACCCCGGCATGGCCGGCGTGCTGGCGGCGCTGAGCCTGGGCGACCAGAACGCCATCGCCCACAGCGACTGGAATCTGTTCCGGGACACCGGCGTCAGCCATCTCCTGTCCGTGTCCGGAAGTCACGTCGTGCTGCTTGCATGGCTGGCCTCCGCCCTCGTGGCGCCGCTGTGGCGCCGCAGCCGCTGGCTCTGCCTGCGCATGCCGGCACCCACGGCGGCGCGCTGGGTGGGTGTGGCGGTGGCCTTCGCCTATGCGCTGTTCTCTGGCTGGGGCGTGCCGGCGCAACGCACTGTCGTCATGCTGGCGGCCGTTGCGGCGCTGCGCAGCCTCGGTCTGCGCTGGCCCTGGCCGCTGGTGCTGCTGGGCGCGGCCGTCGCCGTTACGGTGGTGGACCCCTGGGCGCTGATGCAGCCGGGCTTCTGGCTGTCCTTCGGGGCCGTGGGCCTGCTGACGGCCGCCGGCGGCGAGCATGCCGTGGGCTGGTGGGCGCGCTTCAAGGCGGCGCTGCGCACCCAGCTCATCGCCACCGTCGGCCTCGCGCCGCTGAGCCTGATCTGTTTTGCCCAGTTGTCACTCGTCGGCCTGCTGGCCAACCTCGTCGCCATCCCGCTGATCAGCTTCATCATCACGCCGCTGGCCCTGGCTGGCGGCCTGTTTCCACCCCTGTGGGCGTTGGCCGCGCTGCTGATGCAGGGCTTGATGGCCTGGCTCAAGCTGTTGATCGCCTGGCCGGCGGCGGTGTGGTGGCTGCCGGCGGCGCCGCTGTGGTCGCAGGGTCTGGCCTTGGCCGGCGCCGTGCTGATCGCGCTGAGGCTGCCGTGGCGGCTGCGTGCCGCCGGCCTGCTGATGACGCTGCCGCTGTTGTGGCCGGCCGTGCCGCAGCCACCGCCCGGTGAGTTCGAGTTGCTGGCGCCCGACATCGGCCAGGGCAACGCGGTGCTGATCCGCACCCGCGGGCATGCCTTGCTCTTCGACTCCGGCCCCGTCTACGCACCCGGCGCGGATGCCGGCGAGCGCGTGCTGCTGCCCTTGCTGCGGCGCCTGGGCGTGCAGAGGCTGGACATGCTGATGCTCAGCCACCGCGACAGCGACCATGTCGGCGGCGCCGCGACGCTGATGCAGGCCCTGCCGGTGGCCGAACTGCGCAGTTCATTGGAGCCCGGCCATCCGCTGCTGCGCACCGGGCCGGTGGCTCGGCGCTGCGAGGCTGGCCAGGGCTGGAACTGGGATGGGGTGCGTTTCGATTTGTTGCACCCGACGCCAGCGAACTACGACGCCGGGCTCAAGTCCAACGACCTGTCCTGCGTGCTGCGCATCACGTCGGCCTCGGGTCGGCGCGTGCTGCTGGCGGGCGATCTGGAGGCCGAGCAGGAACGGCAGCTCGTGAAGCGCGAGGCGGATCTGCATGCCGACGTGCTGCTGGTGCCTCACCATGGCAGCAAGACCTCGTCGAGTGCCGAGCTGCTGGCCGCCGTGACGCCGGGCGTCGGTCTGGTGCAGGCCGGCTACCGCAGCCGCTTCGGCCACCCGGCGCCACCGGTGCTGGCGCGCTACCAGGCCGCGGGTATCGCGATCGTCGCCAGCCCGGCCTGCGGGGCCTGGCGCTGGCAGAGCGGCACGGGCGAGTCGAACTGCGAGCGCGAGCTGCGCCAGCGCTACTGGCTGGATCGCAGCCCGGTCAGCTCGGGGCCGCAAGGCCCGCCCGTGGAGGAGGCGTCCACTGCCGAGGTCGAACTGGCCTTCTGAGGCCGGGGCTGCCACACTCGCCCGGCCAATACCCGGGGAGATCACATGAAGAAGCGTCTGGAAGTCTGGACCCGTCGCGCCGTCTCGTTGGGCCTGCTCTGCGTGAGCCTGGCCGCTGCCGCGGGTGGCGGCAGTGCCGGCAGCGGCGCCAAGGCCACGGCCGGCAACAAGGACTACGACGTCTACCGCAGCGGCAACGCGGCCGATGCGCTGCCGCCGCCGCCGGCAAGCAACCAGCTGGTACTGATGGGCGGCGGCATCGACGTTGACGACGCCTTCCGCGCCATGATCGCCAAGGCCCGCGGCGGCACGGCGGCCAAGGTCGATGTCGTCGTGCTGCGCACCTCGGGCGCCGACGGCTACAACGCCTATCTGATGGCCATGGACGGCGTCGACTCGGTCGAGTCCATCGTGCTGAAGACGCGGGCCGGCGCCAGCGCACCCGAGGTGCTGGACCTGGTGGCGCGGGCGGACGTGCTGTTCATCGCCGGCGGCGACCAGTCCACCTATATCGCCCAATGGGCCGGCACGCCGCTGGAGACCGCGATGAAGGCCGCCGTCGCTCGCAAGGTGCCCTTTGGCGGCACCAGCGCCGGTCTGGCGGTGCTCGGGCAGTTCGACTACTCGGGTGCCAACCAGTCGGTGTCGTCGGCCACCGCCATGGCCAACCCCTTTGACCGCGGCGTCACGCTGGACCGCAGCTTCCTGAATGCGCTGCCGCTGATGGCGAACGTCATCACCGACGCCCACCTCGTCGCCCGCGACCGCATGGGCCGCCTCGTCACCTTCCTGGCCCGGTTGTCGGCCGATGGCTGGGCCGGCTGGCAGGCGCTGCGCGGCATCGGCGTGGACGAGCAGACGGCCGTCGTCGTCGATGGCGACGTCGCCACCGTCATGGGCAATGACGATGGCCTGGGCGGCCGCACCGGCCGGGCGTATTTCCTCAAGCCGACGCTGGCGCCGACGACGGTGCAGGCCAAGAAGCCGCTGACCTTTCGCAGCCTGCAGGTCGAAAAACGCACGGCCGGCGGGCAATACAACCTGGCCACCTGGCCCACCGTGGCGCCTTACTTCATCTCGGTCGAGGCAGGCGTGTTGATGCCCGGTCCGTATTAGTCAAACGTGCTTCGGTAAGCCTCAGCCGCGTCGGCCCGCGTGTTCAGTTCGAACATCACGCCGCCCGGCGCGCGGCAGAAGAAGCGCGAGCCGCGTTCGTGGGAGATGACCTCAGTCTCCATGGCCACGCCGTCGGCTGCCATCGTGGCGTAGAGCGTCTCGACGTCGGCGCGCGTCGGCAATTCGAAGCCGACGTGGAAGGTCTGGGGCCAGTCCGGCGGCGCGCCGCTGCCGTTCTCGATGACGACATCGAAGCCGGGGCGTTTGAGGATCCAGAAGGCCCCGGCCGGCGAGCGCGTGAAGCCCAGGTATTTGACGAAGAAGGCCGAGGTCTGGGCGGGGTCGAGGGAGGGGAAGCTCAGGTGGTTGAGCTTCATGGGGGCGAGTGTTGTCGTGGTCATGGAAGGCTTCAGAGGATTTGCTGAGCCTCCATCGTCGGTTTTGGAGCGCCTTTGGGCTACTCGCATGGGCAGCCTCCCGGGTATGGCGGCCCGGTCGGCACGCTTGCTCACATTTGCGCGGCGCCCAGATAGCCGAAGACGGCCGCGACGATGCGTTTTTCCAGTGCCACGGCGTCGTGGTCGCCACGCAGGCCGGCGGCGTCGGTCAGCGCGCGGATGAGCTGGCCGACATCGTCGGCCGCGTGCGCGGTGTCGCCTTGAGGCGGCAGGCCCGGCATGTCCAGCACGCGCCGGATGAGTTCGTTGAAGCCGCTCTTGCCTTCCAGCGCCTGGCGGGTCTCGGGTTTTTCCTCCTCCAGGTCCAGCAGGCGGGCCAGCTCCGCGCGGCCGAGCTGCTGGCGCACAGCGGCCTGGATGAGGTGCTGCATCGCTGCTCGGCCCGTGGTTTCGGCCAAGGCGGCGAATGCGTCGTCGCGAAAGCGCTCCTTCTCGCGCTGCATCAGCGCGATCAGCAGGGCCTTCTTGCCCGGAAAGTACTGGTAGAGCGAGCCGATGCTGACGCCGGCACGCTCGGCCACCGCGTTGGTGTTGAAGGCCTCGAAGCCCTGGACTTCGAGGATCTGGGCCGCCGCTTCGAGGATGCAGGCCACCGTCTCGACGGCGCGTGGCTGCGTCGGATGCTTGCGCGGCTTTAGCCCGCTCACCGTGCCTGCAGCCTGCGCGCTTTCACGGCCTGGCCGAGTTCGATGACGGCCAGCGCGTAATAGGCCGACCAGTTGTAGCGCGTGACGACCCAGAAGTTCTGCGTGCCCAGCAGCACGGTGGTGGGCTTCTTCGGGCCGTTCTGCAATTCGATGACGGCCATGGTTCCTTCGTGGTCGCGCGCGGCTTCCGAGGGCAGGGCACCCGCGCTGGCGAGGTCGGCGGCGGTGAACGTGGGCTTGATGTCCGGCGCCAGCAGGCGCGCGCGTTCGCGACGGTCCGTCGGCAGCTTGACGCTGTAGTGCGTGGCCTCGCCGGGCTTCCAGCCGTATTCGGACAGATAGTGGGCCACGCTGCCG
Organism: Roseateles sp. P1_C1_2; assembly: GCF_056406535.1. NCBI lineage: Bacteria > Pseudomonadati > Pseudomonadota > Betaproteobacteria > Burkholderiales > Sphaerotilaceae > Roseateles > Roseateles sp. P1_C1_2. Next base: position 98,620 of record NZ_JBFUAB010000006.1, on the reverse strand, counting down.
ATGGCGTCCACCGGGCTGGCGATCAGGTCGACGCGGCCGTCGCCGTCGAAGTCCACCGCGTGCTGGCGCCAGCTGCCGGGCATGAACTGCGGCCAGCCCAGGGCGCCGGCGTAGCTGCCGCGCACGTCGGCGGCGTCCAGGCCGTTCTCGCGGCAGAGCTTGAGGAACTCGGCCAGCTCGTTGCGGAAGAAGGCCTGGCGGTCGGCCGCGCGCGGGTGTTCGGTGGGGAAGTCGAAGGCCAGCGTGGCGAGGGCGTCCAGCACCTTGAAGCCACCGGTGATGCGGCCATAGAAGGTCTCAACGCCGACGATGCCGACGATGACCTCGGCCGGCACGCCATAGGTGCTTTCCGCGCGGGCCAGCGCGGCCTCGTGCTCGGCCCAGAAGGCCACGCCGGCCTCCAGCCGCCGGGGCTCGATGAAGCGGTCCCGGTAGGCCGTCCAGTTCTTGGCGGTGCCGACGGCGGCCGGCAGGATGAGCTGGCGCACGCGCGGCAGGTCCAGGGCCTGGCTGAGCTGCTCGCGCAGCGCGGCGGCATCCCAGCCCTGGGCGGTGGCGAGTTCGTCGGCGAAGGCGACGAGGGCAGGGCGCTCACCCAAAGGCTGGGGCGGCGGCGTCGGCTTGGCGTGATGGGGTTTGGCCTGGACGGAAAAAGCCATCAGTAGGCCGGCCAGCAGGGGCAGATATCGGAGTTTCACGCCCGCAGCATACGGGCCGCCGTGCGGAACTCGCCCCAGGCCGGCGCCGGCGCGTCGGGTGCGTAGCGCGAGCGCTCCAGCTTCTCCAGCCACAGCGCCGCTGGCTCGGCCTTCTGGCCATGCTGACGGCGCAGCGCGCGGGCCCAGGCGGCCGGGCTTTCGTGGGCGGGGATGGTGACGCCGCTGCGGGCCAGCAGGCTGGCGATGCGGCCGCGCTGGCGGCTCCAGGCGTCGTGCGGGCGGCTGCTCCAGCGTATCCAGGCGGCGCCGGCCACGGCCAGCATCAGGATGACGCCGGCCAGGGCCTGGCCCAGGCCGGTCCAGTCGGTGCGCTCGAAGCCCATGCGCTTGAGCAGGTCGAACTGGTTGTCCCGCGAGTAGTTCAGCACCAGTTGCTGCCAGCGGTTGTTGACGGTCTCCCAGCCACTGCGCAGCGCCCGCCACAGCGTCGGGTTGAACTGGCCGAGCACGCCGGGCTCAGGGCGCAGGGCCAGGCCCTGGATGACGCGGTTGGGCGCCACGGCGGCGGTCGGGTCGCTGCGCACCCAGCCGCGGCCCTCGACCCAGAATTCGGCCCAGGCATGCGCGTTGGCGTTGCGCACGACGTAGTAACCATCCTGGGGTTCGCTGTCCCAGCCCTGGAAGCCCGTCACGATGCGGGCCGGCACGCCCATGGCGCGCATGACGACGACGAAGGCGGACGCGAAGTGTTCACAGAAACCCAGGCGCCGGTCGAGCCAGAATTCGTCGATGAGGTCGGGCGAGGTCTCGCCATAGCGGCCGGGTGTCAGCGTGTAGGTGAAGTCCTGGGTGCGGATGTGCTCCAGCAGGGCCGCGGCCAGGGCCTCGGCGCGCGGGCCCGGCGCCAGGCCGGCGAAGCGCGGATCGCCCGCCAGCAGCTCGGCCCAGGTGCGCGTGCGCGGGTTCAGGCCGTTGGGAAGATCGAGGTCGGTGGACTGGTGGATGCGGTTGCGGCGTTCACCGGCCCGCCAGGCCGCATGGGCGCTGGTCGACAGCCTCAGCCTCTCGGTGATGGGGCGCGGCGACACCCATTGCAGCTCGGGCCCGCGCGTGACGACCAGGTCGGTCAGCGCCAGTTCGCTGCCCGCGGCGCCGGGGCTCATCTCCAGCAGCGGCAGCACCGAGATGCGCAGGGGCTCCAGCGTCATCTCGTAGCGCAGCGCCGGGCCGCTCGTGGTCAGGTCGTCGCGGCCACGCAGCCAGGTCTGGCTGGAGCGGGTGTCCGGCACGCGCCAGGTCTTGCCGTCGAAGCGGGTCAGCACGGGGCCGCGGAAATAGCGCTGGTCGGGCGGCGGCAGCGGGCCTTCGAACTTCAGCCGCATCGCGATGCTCTCGTCGTTGGCGATCTCATTCATCGCGCCGAACTCGAGCTGGTTGGACAGGCCGGTCTTGCCGATGGCCTCGGTCGGTACGCCCCACAGCGGCGCGATGCGCGGGAACAGCACGAAGAGCAGCACCATGACGGGCAGGCCCAGGGCCGTCGTGCCGGCGGCGCGGCGGGCGGCGATGGCGATGCTGGGCACGCCCGTGGGCATCTGGGCCAGCACGACGGCCGCCAGCAGCCCCCACAGCGAGACCAGCGACCACACCGCCATCAGCAGCGACTGCGAGTAAAGGAACTGCGTCAGCACCAGGAAGAAGCCGAGGAAGAAGACGACGAAGGCGTCGCGGCGGGCGCGCAGCTCCATGGTCTTCAGCGCCATCAGCATGACCAGCAGCGTGATGCCGGCCTCGCGGCCGATCAGCGTGCGAAAGGTCAGCCAGGTCAGGCCCGTGTAGAGGGCGATGACGGCGGCCAGCCACCAGCGCCCGGGCAAAGGCCGCTGGCGCCAGGACAGTTGGGCGCGCCAGCACAGCACGATGGCCGTCAGCGCGCTGCTCCACCAGGGCAGGTGATCGGCATGCGGCGCGATGACGGCCGCGATGACGCCGAGCAGGAAGAAGCTGTCGCGCGTGTCGCGCGGCAGGCGGTTCCACCAAGCCGTCAGACCATTCATGCGCCGAACCCCGCGAGTGCTTCCAGGCAGTCCTGGCGGTGGGCCGCGCCCAACGACGGCGCGACCTCCTTGCCAGCCAGGCGCAGGCCATACGGCTGCCCCAGGCGCTCGGCGGCCAGCACCCAGGCCGCCAGGCGCGACAGCCGGGCCTCGGTGTCGCGGCCCTGGGTGTCGCGCCAGTCCAGCCACAGGTCCTGGGCCAGCGGCGCCTCGGTCTCGCGCACCCACAGCGGCAGGCCCTGGTCCAGGGCCAGCGCCGACTTGCGCCACAGGATCTGCTTCATGGAGTCACCGCGGCGGTAGCTGCGCACGCCGGAAAAGTCGGTGCCGCTGGAGGACTGGCGGGTCGACGCGGCCTCGCCGGCGCCGGCCTCGGCCTGGGTGGGGAAGGGCGCCAGCACCTCCTCGGGGCGCGGGTAGACCCAGACCCTGCTGGCCGGCCGCCAGTAGCTCCAGGCGCGGAAGAAGCCGAGGGGAAAGCGCGTCGTGACGACGAGGCGGGGCAGCTCGCGCAGGCCGCGTTTGTCGGCCGGCAGGCGCAGCTTCAGCACCGCATGGCCCAGGGCCGGCACGTCGATCCAGGCAGGCTCGGTGGCGCCGCTGTCGAGCTGGGCGCTGACGGCAATGCCGAAGCGGGCGCTGCCCGGGTTGTGCAGGCGCAGCTCCAGTGGGTATTCGTCACCGGCATGCGCGCCCTCGGGGGCCTTCAGGTCCATCTGCAGGCCGCGCAGGTTGGCGTGCGTCGTGTGCATGGACGCCAGACCCGCGCCGGTCAGCGCGAAGGTCAGCGCATAGCCCAGGCTGAGCTGCTCATTGATGCTGGCCAGCAGCAGCACGCCCAGCGTGCCGCAGAAAGCCACGCCGGCCCAGGTGGGCACGATGTAGACATTGCGCTGGGTCGTCTGGTGCGTGTCGGCCGGGGCCTGGCGGGCCTGCCACCAGAGTTGCCAGCGGTTTCTAAGGGCTTGGAGAGCGGCCATGGGCAGAAGAATACGTGGCCTGGGGCGGCCCGCGAGGCTCGCTCCAGACCGCCCGCTTCTGCTAGGTCAGCCCACGCAGCTCCCGCAGCGCCACCGACAGCATGGCCGCGTCCGGCGCCGGCACCGCGCGCAGTTCGCCGAGCAGTTGCTCCGCGCGTTCGATGGTGCGGCCGTTGCTGGCCTGCCAGGCCTCGACCAGGGCCGTTGGCGAGTCATGGTCGCCACCGTTGGCCAGCACCGCGCCGGTGATGGAGCGCTGCAGGCCCCAGAGGTCGTCCAGCATGGCGCCCTTGGCGAGCATCTGCCAGTGCTGGTCGCCGGGCAGGGCGGTGATCTTGTCGCGCAGCCAGGGCATGCCCAGCCGGTTGGCGAGGTCGAAATAGATGGCCGCCACCAGCTCCACCGGCCAGCGCGCGCCGCCGGCGATTTCGGCGATGTCCAGCGTCGCGTACAGCGTGCCGAAGGTGACGACCCGTTCGGCCAGTTCGCGCGGCACGCCGCCCGCAATGTAGAGGGCCGCCGCGGCGTCCACACGGGCCCGCTCGTCGGCGTCGAGCAACTGCGGCAGGCGCGCTGCAAGCTTGGTCACGTTGGACGTGAAGTGCTCGATCGTGGCGCCCATGTCGTCGACCAGCCGGTTCGAGCGCAGGAACCACTTGGTGCCGCGTTCGAGCTGGCGGCTGGTGTCGATCAGCATGCGCGACTGCATCTCGTCGGCCACCTTGTTGTCCAGGGCCTCGATGCCCTGCCACAGGCTCACCATGCCGAAGATCTCGCGGCTCAGCAGGTAGGCGCGCACGATCTCGAAGGCGCGGGCACCGGTGGTCTCGAGCAGGCGGTGCACGAAGGTGCTGCCCACGCGGTTGATCATGCTGTTGGTGACGTGCGTCGCGATGATCTCGCGCTTGAGCGGGTGGCGCTGCATATAGCCGCTGAACTTGTCCTGCAGCAGTGCCGGGAAGTAGCGCACCAGCGCGGTCGATACCCAGGGGTCGTCGGGCAGGGTCGAGCCGAGCAGCTCGTCGTAGAGCCAGATCTTGCTGTAGGCCAGCAGCACGGCGCGCTCGGGGCCGGTCAGGCCCTGGCCCATGCCGCGCCGGTCGGCAATCTCCTCGTTGGACGGCAGGTATTCGATGGCGCGGTCGAGCCGGTCGGCCTTCTCCAGGTACTGCATGAAGCGCGCCTGCGCGTCCATCAGCTGCGGCGCCATGTGGCTGGTGACCGAGAGCACCTGGGTCTGGAAGACGTTGTCCCGCAGCACCAGCGCGGCGACGTCGTCGGTCATCTGCGGCAGCAGCGTGTTGCGCTGCTTTTCGGTCAGCTCGCCCTCGCTGACGGCCAGGCCGAGCAGGATCTTGATGTTGACTTCATGGTCCGACGTGTCGACGCCGGCCGAGTTGTCGATCGCGTCGGTGTTGATGCGCCCGCCCGCGAGCGCGAACTCGATGCGGCCGCGCTGGGTGCAGCCCAGGTTGCCGCCCTCGGCGAACACCTTGCAGCGCAGCTCGCCGCCGTTGACGCGCAGCGCATCGTTGGCACGGTCGCCCACCTGGGCGTGGCTTTCGCTCGCGGCCTTCACATAGGTGCCGATGCCGCCGTTGTAGATGAGGTCGACCGGTGCCTTCAGGATGGCGTTGACCAGCTCGGTCGGCGTCATCGCGTCGGCGGTGATGCCCAAGGCAGCTTTCACCTCGGGCGTGATGGCGATGGACTTGGCGCTGCGCGCATGCACGCCGCCGCCGGCCGAGATCAGCGCCGTGTCGTAGTCGGCCCAGCTTGAGCGCGGCAGCTTGAACATGCGCTCGCGCTCGACGAAGGACGCCTCGGCTTGCGGGCTCGGGTCCAGGAAGATGTGGCGGTGGTCGAAAGCCGCCAGCAGGCGGATGTGGCGCGACAGCAGCATGCCGTTGCCGAACACGTCACCCGACATGTCGCCGACGCCCGCCACCGTGAATTCGGTCGTCTGGGTGTCCACGCCCATCTCGCGGAAGTGGCGCTTGACGGATTCCCAGGCGCCGCGCGCGGTGATGCCCATGGCCTTGTGGTCATAGCCCACCGAGCCGCCGGACGCGAAGGCGTCGCCCAGCCAGAAGCCGTACTCCTTGCTGATGCCGTTGGCGTAGTCCGAGAAGGTGGCGGTGCCCTTGTCGGCGGCGACGACGAGGTAGGGGTCGTCCTGGTCGTAGCGGCGCACGTTGGGCGGGGGCACGATCTTGTCGCCGACGCGGTTGTCGGTGATGTCCAGCAGGCCGCGCAGATAGTTCTGGTAGCAGGCCACGCCTTCCTTCATGAAGGCCTCGCGGTCGCTGGCCGGCGGCGCCTTCTTCAGTACGAAGCCGCCCTTGGAGCCGACCGGCACGATGACGATGTTCTTCACCATCTGCGCCTTCACCAGGCCCAGCACCTCGGTGCGGAAGTCCTCCGGCCGGTCCGACCAGCGCAAGCCTCCGCGCGCCACCCGGCCGCCGCGCAGGTGCACGCCTTCGAAGCGGGGCGAGTAGACGAAGATCTCGAACATCGGCTTCGGAGCCGGCAGGCCCGGCACCTTGGACGAGTCGAACTTGAACGACAGGAAGCTGCGCCGCTGGCCCGCCGCGTCGCGGGTCCAGAAGTTGGTGCGCGTCGTGGCCAGCATCAGCGCCAGGTATTGGCGCAGCACGCGGTCCTCGGACAGGTTGCTGACCTGCTCCAGCGCCGCCGTGATGGCCTTGACCTGCTCCGCGGCCTGGGCCTCGCTGGCGGCACCGCCGGCCGGGTCGAAGCGCAGCTCGAAGAGCCGGGCGAGCTGGGCGGCGATGGGGGCATGCGCGGCCAGCGTCGCCTCGATGAAGGACTGCGACAGCGCAAAGCCGATCTGCCGCATGTATTTGGCATAGGCGCGCAGCACGACGATCTGCTCGGCCGTCAGGCGCGCCGCGACGACGAGGCGGTTGAAGTCGTCGTCCTCGACGTCGCCGCGCAGCACGGCGGCGAAGGCGTTCTCGAACACCTGGTGCAAGGCGGCCACCTCGACCTCGGCGTCGGCGCTGCCCATCAGCCCGAAGTCATGGATCCAGATCGGCGCCGAGTCCTGCGGCGAGATGCGGTAGGGGTGCTCGTCCAGCACCTTCATGCCCATGTGCTCCAGCATCGGCAGGCTGGCCGACAGCGTCAGCGGCTCGCCGCGGCGCAGCAGCTTGAAGCGCAGATGGCCGGGGGGCGCTTCCAGCGGCCGGTAGAGGGTCATGCCCATGGGCTCGGTGTCGCTGAGCCGGGTCATCAACTCGACGTCGGGCACGGCCGCGCGGGCTTCGAACTCCTCGCGGTAGGACGCCGGGAAGGCCGTGCCGAACTGGCGCAGCAGCTGGATGCCGCGGGCCTCGCCGGTCGCGTCGATCAGCGCCGCCTTCAGGTCGTCGTCCCAGCGCCGCGCGGCCGAGACCAGGCGGGCTTCCAGTTCGCGCACGTCGAAGTCCGGGATGCGGCCCGGCTGGGTGCGCACCGTCATCTGGATGCGCGCCAGTACCGATTCCGACAGGTGCACATTGAACTCCGAGCCGCTGCCGTTGAAGGCCTGCAGCAGGATGGACTGCCACTTCTGGCGCAGCTCGGTCGTGTAGTGCTCGCGCGGCGCATAGATCAGGCAGGACATGAAGCGCTGGAAGGGGTCGCGCCGCACGAACAGGCGAAAGCGCTGGCGCTCGCCCAGGTGCAGGATGCCGACCGACGTCTGCAGCAGTTCATCGTTGCTGGTCTGGAACAGTTCGTCGCGCGGATAGGTCTCGAGGATGTTGATCAAGGCCTTGCCGGCATGGCCTCCCGGCGGCAGGCCGGCGCGCGCCACCACATCGGCCACCTTGCGCCTCAGCAGCGGGATGTCGGCCGGGTTGGCGCTGTAGGCGGTGGAGGTGAACAGGCCCAGGAAGCGCTCCTCCCCGCAGACCTTGCCGGCGGCGTCGAAACGCTTCACGGCCACGTAGTCCAGATAGCCCGGCCGGTGCACCGTGGAGCGCGCGGTCGATTTGGTCACCACCAGCAGCTCGGGGCGGCGCACCTGGGCGCGCACCTCGGCCGGCAGCGCGGCGAAGGCGGCCACCGCGTCGAGGGAGGCCGCGTCGCGCAGGATGCCCAGGCTGGAGTCGGGCACGACCGTCAGCACGTCCTGCCCGTCGACGCTGGCGAGGCCGTGGCGGCGGTAGCCCAGGAAGGTGAAATGGTTGTCACCCAGCCAGCGCAGGAAGTCCAGCCCCTCGGACAGCTCCTCGGCGGCGAGCGGCGGCGCCTGGCTTTGCAGCTCGTCGACGATGTCCTGCATGCGTTGGCGCATGGCGCGCCAGCCGACCACCGCCGAGCGCACGTCGTCCAGCACGCGGCCCACGTCGGCCGCCAGCGCCTCGAGCCGGGCCGGCTCGGGAATGCGGTCCACCTCGACGTGGATGAAGGACTCATGCACGCCGTCGGCGGCCAGCCCCTGCAGCGTGCCGTCGCCGTCGCGGCTCACCGCCATCAGCGGATGGATGATCAGGTGCAGCGTCAGGCCGTGGCGGTTGACCTCCATCGTCACCGAGTCGACCAGGAAAGGCATGTCGTCGTTGACGATCTCGATGACGGTGTGGGTCGATTGCCAGCCGTGCTCGGCAATCGTCGGGTTGAACACCCGCACCCRTGCGCGGCCCGGCTCGCGCTTGCGGGCAAAGCTCCAGTGCGACACCGCCGCGCCGTACAGGTCGGCCACCTGCCGCTCGGCCAGCTCCTGCGGGTCGACCTGGCCGAAGTACTTCTGCACGAAGTCCGCCAGCACCTCGCGCTGGTCGGGGCTGGTCTTGCCCCGTACCAGCTTGAGGACTTCGTCCATGCGCTCGGCCCGCGGGCCGGTGGGGTGGGTTTGCGCCAGCATGCTTGTCGTCTCCTGTCGGGTCATTGGACCCGCCCACACGTGGCCTCGGCGGGTCACTGTGTCGGCGGTGCCTGCCGCTTCATCGGGATCAAGTCATCGGGCACGGTGGCGCGTCGACGGCGCCGTGACCGGGCAGGGCATGCCGTAGATTACGCCTGCGCCGGGCGTGCAGGAGAGAAGGGGGCGCTCAGAACGGCGCGCGCGCATCGCTGGCCGACGGCGGCGCGGACTGCGATTGCAAGCGAAGCGCCGCCAGCTCCTGCCGCAAGGCCGCGTTCTCGGCCTCCAGCGCGGCGACACGCTGGCGCAGCGTCTCCATCGTCTGCTCCGGTGCCGGGGTGTCGGCCGCATCCGGCGCCGGCTCGGCCGCGGGCGGCCTGCGCTTGGCCTCGCGCACCCGCTTGGCTGCCTGCCTGAGCTCTTGCGCACCCGCGGCCGCGGCGGCCGCCTGTTCCTCGGCGGGCAGCGTGGCGACGGCCGCGGCCGCATTGATCGAGATCGCGCCGGTCTTCACCGCGGCCACCACCTCGGGCGCGGCCTGCTTCTGGATCTTCTCGATCATCACCACCTGGTTGCTGCTCAGCCGTGCCGCCTTGGCCAGGGCCTCGCGCGTTTCAAGCGCCGTGGCGTCCGGCGCCTGAGGTGGAGCCTCGGCCACCGGCAGCGCAGCCGCCACGGCCGCGCTGCGTGCGCGCCGCCCGGCGACGATCTCGCGCTTGCGCAGCGCCAGCACGCCGCGCTGGAAGTCCGAGATGCTGCGTCGGCCCAGGTGCTGGTCGATCATCCACAGGTGCACGTCCTCCATCGACTTGAAGCGCGTGTTCTGCACCGTCTGGAAGGGCAGGCCATGCTTGCTGCAGATGCCGTAGCGGTTGTGCCCGTCCACCAGCACATCGCCCCACAGCACCAGCGCATCACGGCAGCCTTCGGCCAGGATGCTGCGCTCCAGCGCCTCGTGCTCCTCCGCCGTCAATGGGTCGATGTAGGCCTTGAGTTCTTCGTTGACGACGATGTCCATGGGGGAGCGGGGCGGAGCGGGCGGGCTGAAAGGGGGCGAATTCTAGAGAGTGCCGCATCGCCGGCACCCGCGCAGGCTGGCAAGCTGCCTCGCCCGCGGCCGCGGATGTCGCAAAGGCGGTAGATGCTTGGTTACGGTCGGGCTGGCCCTAGGCGCGCGGCGCTACCATGGCCACAACGACGAGTTGGCTTGCGCAAGCCTTGACTTGAATGGTGAATCTTCCGGCTCATTCCCTCGCGTCGCTGCTGCTGCTGAGTTGCATGCCGTTGCTGGCCCAGGCTGAATGCTCGCGCGCTTTGCGGGTGCCCGTGGCGCCCATCGGCCTTGCCGTCACGGTCAATGACGGCGAGGTGGGTGGCATCTATCCCGATCTGCTGCGCGCCGAGATCGCGAAGACGGGTTGCACGATTGAATTCCAGGTCGTGCCACGCTCACGCCAGGAGATGCTGTTCGAGACCGGCCAGGCGGACATGCTGCTGCCGGCCCGGCGCTCGGCGCGCCGCGACGCGCATGGCAGCTTCGTGCCCATGATCCGCAGCCGTGCCGTGCTGCTGTCCCTGCGGTCGCGCCAGCTGCCGGCGCACAGCGTGGCTGAGGTGCTGGAGCAACGCGAACTGCGGGTGGCCGTGGTGCGTGGCTACGACTATGACGGGCGCTACCAGTCCCTGGTCAAACAGCTCGCGGCGGAGGGCCGGTTGGTGGAGTCTGCCGACCCCTTGTCATTGGCGCGCGCGCTCGACGCCGGCATCGCCGACGTTGCGGTGATCACGCCCACGGCGGTCACGGCGCACTGCGCGCGAATCGCAAGCTGAGCGCCTGGATCGACCGCCTGCATGCCGAACCCGTGGATGAACTGGCCTGGGGCGAGAGCGGCGCCTATGTGAGCCGCAGTTCGTCGCTGAGCGACGCTGACCGCAAGCTGGCGCTGGAGATGCTGGAGCGCATCGGCCGGTCCGGCGCCGCCTGGCGCGCCTTCCAGCACTACCACCCTGACAGCAACCTCAGCGATTCGGTACGGCCGCGCTAGCAGCTTTTGGAGCCCTTGATAATCAAGGTGCCCCCGCTTGTTCGAGATGCCTGGCTTTCATCATGGATAAATTCTTGCTGCAGCAGCAGGTGCTGGAACGGCTCGCCGAAGACCTGCTGCAAGCCGAACAGGCAGCGCGGGCGGCGCATGAAACGGCGACTCACGAAGAAAACATCGCCGAAAACAAATACGACACATTGGGTCTCGAAGCCGCCTACCTGGCGACCGGCCAAGCGCGTCGCGCCGAAGCCATCCGCCAGGCGATGGCCAATTGGCGCCAATTCCGCCCACGCGCCTACGACGCCAGCAAAGGTATACAGCTCGGCGCGCTGGTCTGCCTGGTCGATTCCGACGACAGGCAGCAACAGCTATTTCTCGGCCCGGATGGTGGCAGCATGAAGTTGGTCAGCGGCGCTCACATCGTTCAGGTCATCAGCAGCGAAGCCCCGTTGAGCAGGGCCATGCTGGGTAAGCGCGAGGGTGATGAGGTGTCGATACAGGTCGCTCCCATCCGACAGCAGTTTGAGGTGCTGCGGGTTCGTTGAGCCGCAGCCAAGTACACGCCGGATTGCCCATGCACGCATCGACGCTGACATCGCACGCACCGTTCGCCCTCCCAAGTCCACAGTTGCCGCGGCTCTACACCTTTCGCCGCTGCCCCTACGCGATGCGCGCACGGATGGCGCTGCTGCAAGCCGGGCGGGTCTTCGAGGCGATGGAGGTCAGCTTGCGCGACAAGCCAGCAAGTTTGCTGGCCTTGTCTCCCAAGGCGACGGTACCCGTGTTGCAGTTGCCCGATGGCAGCGTGATCGAGGAGAGTTGGGACATCATGCGCTGGGCACTGGCTGCGCCCGATGCGCAGGGCTGGTGGGCGCGGGCGCAGTCGCCTGCGAACCTTGACCTGGTACTGCGAAACGATGGCGACTTCAAGCGTCACCTGGACCGCTGGAAGTACCCCCAGCGCTACGCGGGTGAGACCCTCACGCCAGACGCACACCGCGACAGCGCGCTGGATGTGCTGCTGCGACCGCTGGAGGCACGGCTGCACAGCGCGCCCTACCTGGGCGGCGCCACGCCATGCGCCACTGACTTGGCAGTGATGCCCTTCGTCCGCCAGTTCGCCTCGGTGGATCCGGGATGGTTTGCAACGCTGGACTTGCCGGCGGTACGGTCCTGGCTGAACGGCTGGCTCGTCAACCCGCTATTTGCTGCCTGCATGGTCAAGTTGCCCGCGGAAGGGGCGAATCGCTTTCCGCCGCTCTGACGTCAGCCCAGCGCTCTATCCAGGTGTGTGTAGCCGCCATCGACAAACACCCATTGCCCCGTCGTGTGACCGGCCCGGTCCGACAGCAGGAAAACCATTGGCGATAGAGCGGCGTCATGACCTCGGCCGGCACCGCCGCCGGTGACGAGGATGACCTTGCCTTGCAGCCCGAGATCCATGTTCAGCCTCGAAAGCGGTACTGCTCCAGCGACGCTGGCTTCATCGTGATCGAGAAGCCGGGCGCCTCAGGCGGCAGATAGGCCGCGCCGCGCACGACGCAGGGGTCGACGAAGTGCTCGTGCAGATGGTCCACGTACTCGATGACGCGGCCGTCGCGGGTGCCGGCGATGCAGAGGTAGTCGATCATGGACAGGTGCTGCACATACTCGCACAGGCCCACGCCGCCGGCATGCGGGCACACGGGCAGGCCGAGCTTGGCGGCCATCAGCATGACGGCCAGGATCTCGTTGACGCCACCCAGGCGGCAGCTGTCGATCTGCACCACGTCGATGGCGCCGCGCATCATGAACTGCTTGAACAGGATGCGGTTCTGGCACATCTCGCCGGTGGCGACCTGCATGGGCGCAATGGCCTGCCGGATGGCTCGGTGGCCTTCGACATCGTCGGGGCTGGTCGGCTCCTCGATGAACCAGGGCTTGGCGAAGGCCAGGTCCTTCAACCAATCGATGGCGACCGGCACGTCCCAGACCTGGTTGGCGTCGATCATCAGCTTGCGGTCCGGCCCCAGCACCTCGCGGGCGATGCGCAGACGGCGGATGTCGTCCTCGCGGTCGCGGCCCACCTTGAGCTTGACGTGGTTGAAGCCGGCATCCACGGCCTGCTGGCAGAGCCGCCGCAGCTTGTCGTCCGGGTAGCCCAGCCAGCCGGCAGACGTCGTGTAGCAGGGGTAGCCCTCGCGCTGCAGCGTCGCCAGGCGTTCGGCCTTGCCCTCGGCGGCGCGGGTCAGCAGCGCCAGTGCCTCGTCGGGCGTGATGCAGTCGGTGATGTAGCGGAAGTCGATGCAGCGCACGAGTTCCGCCGGGCTCATGTCGGCCACCAGCCGCCACACCGGCTTGCCCTCGGCCTTGGCCCACAGGTCCCACACGGCGTTGACGACGGCGCCGGTGGCGAGGTGGATGGCGCCCTTGTCGGGGCCTATCCAGCGCAGCTGGCTGTCCGACGTGACATGGCGCCAGAAGCGGCCCATGTCGGCGGCGATCCAGCTCAGCTCCAGGCCGACGACGAGATGGCGCATGGCCTCGATGGCGGCGCAGCAGATGTCGTTGCCGCGGCCGATGGTGAAGGTCAGGCCGTGGCCTTCCAGCCCGGGCTGGTCGGTCTCGAGGATGACGTAGGCGGCCGAGTAGTCCGGGTCGGGGTTCATCGCGTCCGAGCCGTCGAGGTGCTGGGACGTCGGGAAGCGCACGTCCACCGTGCGCAGGCTGGTGATGCGTGTCATGGTCAGGCGGCGACGGTCTTCTGGGTCTGCACGCCGAGCCCCTGGATGCCGAGCGTCATCGTCTGCCCGGGCTTCAGGTAGAGCGGCGGCTTCTGACCCAGGCCCACGCCGGGCGGTGTGCCGGTGGAGATGACGTCGCCGGGCTGCAGGCTCATGAACCTGCTGAGGTAGCTGACGATCTGCGCGACGTTGAACACCATGGTGCGCGTGTTGCCGTTCTGGAAGCGCCGGCCGTCGATCTCCAGCCAGAGGTCGAGCTGCTGCGGGTCGGCCACCTCGTCGGCCGTGACCAGCCAGGGGCCGATGGGGCCGAAGGTGTCGCAGCCCTTGCCCTTGTCCCATTGCGTGCCGCGCTCCAGCTGCCATTCACGCTCGGACACGTCGTTGACGACGCAGTAGCCGGCCACATGCTTCATCGCGTCGGCCTCCTCGATGTAGCGGCCGCCTTCGCCGATGACGACGCCCAGCTCCACCTCCCAGTCCGTCTTGACCGAACCGCGCGGGATCTGCACGTTGTCGTCGGGGCCGCAGATGGCGCTGGTCCATTTGGCGAAGACGACCGGCTCGGTCGGCACGGGCAGGCCCGACTCGGCGGCGTGGTCGGCGTAGTTCAGGCCGATGCAGATGAATTTACCGACGCGGCCGACGCAGGGGCCGACGCGCAGGTCTAGTTGGGGCGTGCCTTCGACGAGCGGCAGCGTGTTGATGTCGATGCCGCGCAGGCGCTCAAGGCCGGCGGGCGTGATCACGTCACCGGCAATGTCGTCGACAAGCGCGGATAGGTCGCGCACGCGGCCGTCAGCGTCGAGCAGGCCGGGGCGTTCTTGGCCCGAGGGGCCGTAGCGGAGGAGCTTCATGGTCGTTCCTTAGTCGTAGAGGACGGCGGCGATCTTGGGATCGCGCAGGTTGGTCTTGTCGTACCAGTAGTAGCCGGTATCGAGGGTCTTGGGCAGGGCCTCGCCCTTGAGTGCCTTCACGGCGGCCTCGACAGTGCGGTAGCCGATGCCGACGGGGTTCTGCGTGATGGCGCCGGCCAGGGCGCCGCTGGCGATGGCGTCCTTCTGCTGCTTGCCGGAATCGAAGCCGACGACCACGACGCCGCTGCGCTTCATCTCACGCACAGCATTGACGACGCCGATGGCCGAGCCCTCGTTGGTGCCGAACAGCGCCTTCAGCTTGGGGTTGCCCTGGAGGATGGACTTGGCGACCTCGGTGGACTTGAGGTGGTCGCCGCCGCCGTATTGCACGGTCACGACGCGCACCTTGGGGTGAGCAGCCTTCAGTCGGTTCACGAAGCCCTCGACGCGCTCGATGCCCGTGCGACTGGTCTGGTCATGGCCCACGACGGCCACTTCGCCCTCGTCGCCGATGAGCGCCGCGAGCTTGTCGGCGGCCAGGGCCGCAGCCGCGCGGTTGTCGGTCGACGCCGTCGTCAGCGGAATGTCGCTGTCCACGCCCGAGTCGAAGGCGATGACGGGGATCTTGGCCGCCTGGGCCTTGCGCAGCAACGGAATGGCGGCCTTGCTGTCCAGCGCCGCGATGGCGATGGCCTGCGGCTTCTTGGCCAGCGCCGCGGCCAGCATGTCGATCTGCTTGTCCACCATCGCCTCGCTCTCGGGGCCCTCGAAGGTGACGCGCACCTTGTAGTCCTTGGCCGCCTGCTCGGCACCCGCCTTCACGGCCTGCCAGAACTGGTGCTGGAAGCCTTTGGAGATGAGGGGGATGTAGACGGTGGTCTGTGCCTGTGCAGTGGCGGCGAGCAGCGCAGTCAATAGAAGCAGGCGGCGTTTCATGTGTGTCTCCGTTCTAGTCTTTGCCGCGGCGCAGGATGTCGACATAGACGGCGAGCACGATGATCACGCCCGTCACTGCCGTCTGCCATTCCTGGGGCACATTGAGGATGCGCAGGCCGTTGGCCAGCACGCTCATGATGAAGGCGCCGATCAGCGTGCCCAGCACCGAGCCACGGCCGCCGACCAGCGAGGTGCCGCCGATGACGACGGCGGCGATGGCGTCCAGCTCGTAACCCTGGCCCAGCGCCGGCTGCGCCGAGTTGAGCCGCGAGGCGATCAGCAGCCCGGCGATGCCGCAGATGGCGCCGCCGGCCGCGTAGACGGCGACCTTCCAACGCTTGACCTGCAGGCCCGACAGGCGCGCGGCCTCCTCGTTGCTGCCGAGGGCAAAGGCATAGCGGCCGAACAGCGTCTGGCCCAGCAGCCAGCTGGCGCCGATGGCGACGGCGAAGAGGATGAGCACGGAGTTGGGAATCGGCAGTGCGGGCAGCACGCTGCCCAGCAGCGAATCCTGTGCGATCGCGTCAAAGCCCGGCGTATCCAGGAAGTAGATGGGCTTGCTGCCCGAGATGACGAGGGCCAGGCCCTTGAGCAGCATCATCATGCCCAGCGTGGCGATGAAGGGCGGCACGCGCAGTTGCGCGACCAGCCAGCCGGACAGGCCACCACACGCGGCGCCGCAGGCGATGGCCGCAAGGATGCCCAGCGGCAGCGGCATGCCCCAGTTCGTCAGCACGACGCCGGTGACGACGGCGCAGAAAGTCATCAGGCAGCCCACCGACAGGTCGATGCCGCCGCTGACGATGACCAGGGTGCAGGCGATGGCCAGCACGCCGTTGACGGCCGTGGCCTGCAGGATGCTGACGAGGTTGTCGGTCTGCAGGAAATTGTCCGACGCGATGCTGAAGACGAGCATCAGCATGACAAGGCCGGCGAAGGCGAGCAGCCTTTGCAGCGCGGCGGGCGAAAAGGGCAGGCGGGTCATGCGGCTTGTCTTGTCGTGGCCAGCGCCATCAGCGCTTCCTGGGTGGCGCCGACCGCGCTCAGTTCGCCGTTGATGCGGCCCTCGCACATGACGAGGATGCGGTGGGCCAGACCCAGCAGCTCGGGCAGCTCGGAGGAGATGACGATCAGACTCTTGCCCGCCGCGGCCAGTTCGCGCAGCAGGCGGTGGATCTCGGCCTTGGCGCCGACGTCGATGCCACGCGTGGGCTCGTCGACGATGAGGATGTCGCAGTCGCGCAGCAGCCATTTGGCGAGCGCAATCTTCTGTTGGTTGCCGCCAGACAGGCGCGCCACGGTCTGGTCGAGCGACGGTGTCTTGATACCCAGGCGCTGCACGAAGTCCTGCGCGGCGGTCTGGCCGGCGCGGCGGTCGATCTGGCCCAGCTTACCGGTGAAGCGGGCCAGGCTGGGCAGCAGCAGGTTGGCTTCCACGTCCAGCCCGGTCGCCAGGCCCAGGCCCTTGCGGTCTTCGGACAGGTAGGCGATGCCGAACCGCACCGCGTCGGCGGGGCTGCGGATGTCGGCCGGTTTGCCGTGCACGAACAGCTCGCCACCGTGACGGCGGTCCGCGCCGAAGACGAGGCGGGCCAGCTCCGTGCGGCCGGCGCCCATCAGGCCGGCGAGACCCAGGATCTCGCCACGGCGCAGCGTGAACGACGCATCACGCACGGCGCGGCCACGGCTGAGGCGTTTCGCTTCCAGCACGATGCGCGCGGCGCTCAGGTCTGGGGCAGCGTGCGCCGTCTGGAGCAGCTCGCGTCCCACCATCAGATGGATGAGCTCGTCCATGTCCGCGCAGTGCATGCTGAGTGTGGCGATGTGCCGGCCATCGCGCAACACGGTTACACGGTCGGCGATGCGCCGCAGCTCGTCCATCTTGTGCGAGGTGTAGACGATGCCCACGCCGTCAGCGCGCAGTTGGCGCACGACGCGGAACAGCTCCTCCACCTCGGCCGGGTTCAGCGCGGCCGTGGGCTCGTCCAGGATGAGGACGCGGGCGTTCAGCGACAGCGCTTTGGCGATCTCGACCATCTGCTGCTGGGCGACGCTCAGGGTGCCCACGGCACGGCGCGGGTCCAGCGCGAGGCCCAGGCGCTCGAAGATCACCTGTGTGTCGGCGAGCTGGCGGGCATGGTCCAGCAGCCAGCCGGCGTGCTTGCGCTCGCGGCCGATGAAGACATTGGCGGCCGCGCTGAGGTCGGGCATCAGCTGCAGCTCCTGGTGAATGAGCGCAATGCCGAGGTCCTGCGCCTCGCGCGGGCTGCTCGGGCGCACGGGCTGGCCGTCAAGCAGCACCTCGCCCGCGTCGGCCCTGTGCACGCCGGCCAGGATCTTCATCAGTGTGGACTTGCCCGCGCCGTTCTCGCCCATCAGCGCGTGGACCTCGCCGGGCTTCACGTCGAAGGAGATGTCTTGCAGCACGGTGACGCCGCCGAAGGCTTTGGACAGCCCACAGGCCTGGAGCAGCGTGCTCTCGCTTCGCTGGTGCGCGTCCACCGGCATCAGATCGTCACACCGCCATCCACGGAAACGGCCTGCCCGGTGATGAAGCGCGAGGCATCGCTGAGCAGGAAGACCACCAGCGGCGCGATGTCGTCCACCGTGGCCAGCCGCCCCATGGGCTGGCGGGCGATGAAGTCCTTCTCGGCCTGCACCGGGTCGGCCGCGGCGGCGATGCGGCCGCGCAGTGACGGCGTGTCCACCGTGCCGGGGCACAGCGCATTACAGCGCAGGCCCTGCTTGACGAAGTCGGCCGCGACCGACTTGGTCAGGCCGATGACGGCGGCCTTGGTCGTGCAGTAGGCAAAGCGGTTCGGGAAGCCTTTGATCGACGATGCCATCGACGCCATGTTCAGCACCGCGGCCCCGGCGCCGGTGCGCGCGGCTTCAGCCAGCATGCCGGGCAGGAAGGCGCGCAGCGTGCGCAGCATGCTCTTCACATTGAGGTCCATGCTGAAGTCCCATGCGGCCTCGTCGCAGTCCAGCACGCTGCCGTGGTGCACAAAGCCGGCACAGTTGAAGAGGCCTTGCAGCGGCGGCAACTCGGCGGCCAGCGCGTTGACGGCGGCCGTGTCGCACACGTCCAGCCGCGCGGTGCGCAGGCGGGCGCCGGAGCCGGCTTCTGCCACCAGCGTCTGCAGGCTGTCGGTCTGGATGTCGGTCGCGATGACGTCGGCACCCGCCGCCAGGCAGGCCAGCGCACTGGCCCGACCAATGCCCTGGGCGGCGGCGGTGATGAGGACGGTCTTGCCGGCGAGGCTGGCGGGTGGAGGCAATGTCAGCGTTGTCACCCGGTCAGTTTAGGGTTTAAGCCCGAATTGGCCTTACCGTATTAACCCGATTAGGCCTAATTCTATGAGTTGGTAAGGCCAATAAGGCCAAAATCGCCGCATGCTCGAACAGCTCAAGCCGGCAGACAGCCGTCGCCTCTATCACCAGATCGCCGATCAACTTCGCGAGCTGATCCGTCAGGGGCGCTTCGGCATCGGCAGCCGGCTGCCGCCGGAGCGCGAGCTGGCTCAGCAGCTTGGCGTGTCGCGGCCGTCGGTGCGCGAGGCGCTGGTGGCGCTGGAGATCGCCGGCTGCGTGGAGGTGCGCATGGGCGCCGGCATCTATGTGCGCGGCAGCGGTGACTCCGCTGCGACGGCTGGCCTGGGCGAGAGCCCGCTGGAGCTGATGCAGGCCCGGGTGGTGCTCGAAGGCGGGCTGATGCCCCAGGCCTGCGCGCGCGCCACGCAGGAGGGCTTGGCGGCGGTGCGGGAGGCGCTGGACGCAATGCGCGAGGCCATGGCCGCCGGCCGGCCGGCGCTGGACGCGGACCGGCGCTTTCATCTGGCCGTTGCGGCACTGGCGGGCAACTCGGTGGTGGAGCGATTGGTGGGCGAGCTCTTCAACGGGCGCTACAGCCCGATGTCACTGCAGCTCAGTGCGCTGACCGACACCCAGCACAACTGGCAGGACGCGCTGGTCGAGCACGAGCGCATCCTGCAGGCGCTGGCCAACCACGACCCGCTGGCCGCGCAGA
Organism: Roseateles sp. P1_C1_2; assembly: GCF_056406535.1. Taxonomy (NCBI): domain Bacteria; kingdom Pseudomonadati; phylum Pseudomonadota; class Betaproteobacteria; order Burkholderiales; family Sphaerotilaceae; genus Roseateles; species Roseateles sp. P1_C1_2. Next base: position 79,457 of record NZ_JBFUAB010000006.1, on the reverse strand, counting down.
CGGCGATGCGTGCACATTTGCTGGCGGCGCAGGAGCGCTGGGCCGGCAACCGGCTCGCGTCGAGCTAGGCGGTGGCTCAGGGCAGGGGGACGGCCTCAATCATGGCTCGCACCTGCTCACGCGCGCCACGACCGGCGCCGGCCCGCGGCTGCAGCCGGTGCGCAATGGTCTGCGGCAGGATGGCCTGGATGTCGTCGGGCGACACATAGTCCCGCCCCTGCAGCAAGGCCCGGGCCCGCGAAGCGCGCAGCACGGCCAGACCCGCGCGTGGCGACAGGCCTTCGACGAACCACTGGCCCGAGCGTGTTGCGGCTATCAGCGCCTGCAGATAGTCCAGCAGTGGCGGCGCGGCGTGGATGGCCTTCACGGCGGCTTGCGCCTGCAGCAGCTCGGCTGGCGTCATGAGGGCGCCCAGCGACCGCAGCTGCTCGCGGCTGTCCTGGCCGGTCAGCAGCTCGCGCTCGGCGGCGGCGTCGGGGTAGCCCAGCGAAATGCACATCAAGAAGCGGTCCAACTGCGACTCGGGCAGCGGGAAGGTGCCGAGCTGCTCGCTGGGGTTCTGCGTCGCGATGACGAAGAAGGGCTCGGGCAGCGGGTGGCTGATGCCCTCGATGCTGACCTGGTGCTCTTCCATGGCCTCCAGCAGCGCACTCTGGGTCTTGGGGCCGGCGCGGTTGATCTCGTCGGCCAGCAGCACCTGGGCGAACACCGGGCCGGGGTGGAAGGCGAAGCCGTTTTTCTCGCGTTCGTAGACGGACACGCCCAGCAGGTCGCTGGGCAGCAGGTCGGCGGTGAACTGCAGGCGCGAGAACTTCAGGCCCAGGGAGATGGCCAGGGCATGGGCCAGCGTCGTCTTGCCGACGCCGGGCAGGTCCTCGATCAGCAGGTGGCCGCCGGCGATCAGGCAGGCCAGGGAATCGGCGATCTGGGCCGGCTTGCCCTTGATGACCGTGCTAATCTGGTTTTGCAGTGCCAGCAGTTGCGCTGCCAGCGTACGTGATGGAGCTTGCGTCATGAGGCTGGACCATAGCAAGAGACAGCAGTCAGGGCCTGTTAACACTACGGGAATCGGATGCGTTGCCACTCAAAAGCCCGCGAGCAAGGCGCGAATCGAAGCTGGGGTCATCCCCAGCGAGGCTTCGCAACGCTGCGCGCGGGCTTTTGAGTGACAACCCTTCGGGAGAGGATCTGCGCGGGCGCATGGCGTCGTTGCGCGCCTTGCCCGGGCACCCAGCCCGGGCTTCAGCGCGACGCCTAGCCCTGTACCCGCGCAGACCCTCTCGCACCGCTTCCCGTAGTGTTAACAGGCCCTTATGCCTACCGCTTATTTCAACCCGCCTGAGTGCCGCCGCCACGACATGGGCGAAGGCCACCCCGAATGCCCGGAGCGGCTGGCCGCCATCGACGACTGGCTGATCGCCTCGGGTCTGGGCCAGGCGCTGGAGTATTTCGACGCCCAGCCCGTCGACCTGAAGGACGTGGAGCTGGCCCACACCCACGGCTATGTGACCGAGATCGGCACCCTGCTGCGCGACTGCGCCGAGAAGGGCGAGCGCTGCGCCGTCGACCCCGACACCTCGGCCAATGCCCACACCTGGGCCGCCGCCCTGCATGCCGCGGGGGCTGCCGTGCAGGCCACCGACCTCGTCATCGACGGCCGCGCCGACAACGCCTTCTGCTCGGTGCGCCCGCCGGGCCACCACGCCACGCGTGACCAGAGCATGGGCTTCTGCTTCTTCAACAACGTGGCCATCGCGGCCCGCTATGCGCTGGACGTCAAAGGGCTGAAGCGCGTCGCCATCGTCGACTTCGACGTCCACCACGGCAACGGCACCGAGGACATCATTGCCGGCGACGACCGCGTGCTGATGGTCAGCCTGTTCCAGCACCCGCTCTACCCGTACAGCGGCGCGGTCCCCAAGGGCACCAACATGGTCAACGTGCCGCTGCCGGCCTACACACGCGGCGGCGAGGTGCGCGAGATCGTCGAGGCCATGTGGCTGCCGGCGCTGGAGCGCTTCAAGCCCCAGATGATCTTCATCTCGGCTGGCTTCGACGCCCACCGGGACGACGAGTTGGGCCAGCTCGGCCTTGTCGAGGCCGACTACGAATGGCTGACCCTCAAGATCAAGGCCGTCGCCGAGCGCCATGCCCAGGGCCGCATCGTGTCGGTTCTGGAAGGTGGCTATAACCTTCATGCCCTGGCGCGCAGTGTGGGTGTCCATCTGCGCGTGCTGGCCGATCTGTAAACCTTGCGGGACAGACCGAGCGAGCGAAGCGAGCCGCTCTGTCCCCAACTGACTAAACCTTGCGGGACAGACCGCCCGAGCGAGGCGAGCAGCTCTGTCCCCAACTGACTAGAAATTCCATGCATCAACCTCTCAGCCTGGCCGAGCTCCAGGCCTTACTGACCCGTGTCTTCAGCGCCGATGCGCTCGCCGAATGGGCCTTGCTGCTGGGCTGCCTGGCCCTGGCCGGGCTGCTGAGCTGGGCGCTGTCACGGGCGGTGGCCAGGCGCGACAACAGCGTGCTGTTCGGCGACCGCGTCATCGACGGTGCGCTCTTCCCGCTGCTGGCCCTGGCCCTGGCCTTTGGCGCGCGCCGCCTGCTGCCGCTGTATGGGCTGACGCCGGCCCTGTTCAAGCTGGTGTTGCCGGTGCTGGTGTCGCTGGCCGCCATCCGCTTCATCGCCCGCGTGCTGCGCGCCGCCTGGCCCAACTCGACGGCCTTCAAGGCCCTGGAAAAACTGGGCTCCTGGCTGGTCTGGATAGGCGCGGTGCTGTGGATCACCGGCCTGTGGCCCGTGTTGATGGACGAGCTGGACGACATCGGCTGGAAGTTCGGCACCGTCAAGCTGACGCTGCGCAACCTCATCGAAGGCGGGCTGACGGCGACGCTGGTGCTGGTGCTGGCGTTGTGGATCTCGTCGGCCATCGAGGCCCAGCTGCTGCGCCGCGAGTCGCTGGACCTGTCCATGCGCAAGATCGCGTCCAACGCGATCCGCTCGCTGCTGCTCTTCATCGGCCTGCTGTTCGCGCTGTCGGCGGCGGGCATCGACCTGACCGCTTTGGGCGTGCTCGGCGGCGCGCTGGGCGTGGGCCTGGGTTTTGGCCTGCAGAAGCTGGCGGCCAACTATGTGAGCGGCTTTGTCATCCTGGCCGAGCGCAGCTTGCGTATCGGCGACATGGTCAAGGTCGACGGCTTCGAGGGCCGCGTGACGGACATCAAGACGCGCTACACGGTGATCCGGTCGCTGGGCGGCAAGGAAGCCATCGTGCCCAACGAGATCCTGATCACGCAGCGGGTCGAGAACTCGTCGCTGGCCGACCCGCGGGTGCTGCTGTCGACGATGGTGCAGGTCGATTACGACTGCGACGTCGATGCCGTCATGAAGGCGTTGGCCGCCGCCGTCGTCGAGGTGCCGCGGGTCCTCAGCGACCCGGGTCCCTCGGTGCAGCTGAGCCGCTTTGCCGACAGCGGCATCGAGCTCAGCGTGTTCTTCTGGATCATGGACCCCGAGAACGGCAGCGGCGGCGTGCGCTCGGACGTGAACCTGGCCGTGCTGCACACGCTGCAGCGCCTGGGTGTGGACATTCCCTACCCGCAGCAGGTGCAGCGGCAACCGAAGTCGGCGCCCGACACAGCGCCCTAGCGCGGGTTTTCCCGGCGCGCAACTTGAGGGTGACCCCGCGCGCCGGCTCAGCACAATCGCTGCAGTTCAGCCAGGGAGAACTGTCCATGCGTCTCACCCCCACCGCTTTCTGCCTTCTCCTCGCCACCGCCGCGACCGGCGCCAGCGCGGTACCGACGGCCATCTCCAACGGGGCTTTTGCGGCGACCTATGTGCGCGACTGCCGCAGCCCGGCCGCCCAGGCCGCCGGCAGCGTCACGCCCGACCGCTGCGAGGCCGCCCTGGACGGTGCCGGCAACCCCATCTTCCGGCCCATCATCGAGCAGAACTCGCAGATGGCCATCGGCGGCACGGCGGCCGCGACAGCTGCCACCAACCCCATCGGCATGCATGGCGGCCAGGCAACCCGCTCCTCCATCGACGCCTCCGGTGCGGCCGGCGTGCTGCTGCTCAAGCAGGGTGCCTTCGCCGGCGAGTACGCGCGTGTGTCCGGCCACTCGCTGGGCCTGCAGAGCTTCCAGTACACGGGCCCCGGCAGCGAAGTGCGCAGCGTGCACAACGTGCTGGACTTCAGCTCCAATGTCGCACCCACGCCCATCCTCGACCTGCCGGGCGATGCCGACCTCGGCACCACCAACGCCTCCGTCTACGCCAAGACGCGGGTGACGGTGTTCTCGCTGCTGGCCTCGACCTTCGATTTCGACCCTGACACCGGCTTCGGCTTCGATCCGCAGAGCAGCGGCTTCTGGAGCCAGGCGTCCGGCCGCGCGGACTTCCGCCTCGAAGGCCAGGTGGAGAACCTGGGCATCACGGCCTCGGGCACGGCGACCGACATCGACTTCACCGTCGAGACCGGCCGCTACTATTTCATCGAGAGCTATCTGGGCCTGTGGGCGCGTTTCGGCGGCGAGCTCGACGCCACCCACACCTTCACGAGCACTCTCGGTGAAAAGGACGCGGCCGGCGCCTTCGTTGCCGACCTCAGCGATTTCACGGCGGCGGCCGCGCTGGCCGCGCCCATCATCATCAACGCCGGCAACGTGCCCGAGCCGGCCTCGCTGGCGCTGACCGGCCTGGCGCTCAGCGCGCTGTTCGGCCTGCGCCGCGCTCAGCGGAAGTCGGCGTCCAGCACGACCCGGTAGCGCGCCTTGCCGGAGCGCAGGTGATCGAGGGCGTCGTTGACGCGGCTCATCGCGAAGCGCTCCACCTGCGGCAGGATCTGGTGCCGCGCGGAGAACTCCAGCATGGTCCTGAGGACCGAAGGCGGCGGCGTCGGTGACGCCGACAGGCTCTTCTGCCAGCTCAGCAGGCCGCCGCTCTTCAGGTTCATCGCGTCGGTGACGACGCCCACCAGGTGCATGCGGCCCTTGGGTGCCAGCGTGGCCAGCAGCGCATCCCAGTTCAGCGCGGCGCCGACGGTGATGAGCAGGAAGTCCAGGCTGCCGGCGGCGGCCTTCAGTTCGGCCTTGTCGACGCTGGACAGCGTCTTGTGAGCGCCCAGGGCCAGCGCCTCGTCGCGCTTGGAGGCACTGGACGTGAAGGCCGTCACCTCGCAGCCCCAGGCGCGCGCGAACTTGACGGCCAGGTGACCGAGGCCGCCGATGCCGACGACGCCGACGCGGTCGGTCGGCTTGATGGCGTGCAGCACGAAAGGCAGGAAGACGGTGCCGCCGCCGCACATCAGCGGGCCGGCCGCGGCGGGGTCCAGCGCGTCGGGCAGGGGCACGGCCCAGCTCCAGTGCGAACGCAGCCGGTCGGCGAAGCCACCGTGCCGGCCGATCAGCGTCGGCTGGCGCTTGCCGCACAGGTGCTGCTCACCGCCGAGGCAGAAATTGCAGTGCGTGCAGCTGCTGGCATGCCAACCCACGCCGACGCGCTGGCCGATCTGGCGGCCCTTGGCATGGGCGCCCAGGGCCGTGATGCGGCCGACGACCTCGTGGCCGGGCACGACGGGATAGGCGGCCGGGAACCACTCGCTGTCGATCATGGCGAGGTCGGAGTGGCAGATGCCGCAGTGCTCGACCGTGATCTCGACCTCCTCGTCGCCCAGCGGGCCGGGGTCGTAGTCGAAGGGCTGCAGGGCGCCGCCGGGGGAAAGGGCGGCGTAGGCGCGGATGTTGGACATGCGGGTCTCCTTTTATTGCAGCGGGTGGGCCTTGAAGAACTGCCAGATCACGGCGGTCGCATCGACCTCGGTACGGGGCCAGATGTGGCCCATGCCGTCGATGCGCAGCAACCTGACCTCGGCGTCGCCGGTGCAGCCAGCGTAGCGGACCGTCTGCAGCGGCCCGGGCTGGGCATCCTGCACGAGCTTGGGTTGGCAACGGTTGTGGGCCGCCCAGCCGGCCAGGGCTTCGGGCACGCTTTCGACCCATTCGGGGCCGCGGTCGCCGTGGCCTTCGTAGGGGTTGGTCAGGTCGGCCAGGCCGTGCACGGTCAGCACGGGCACGGCGCGCCCCGGGCAGGGGCCCAGCCAGCGCAGCCCGCCCACCGGTGCGATGGCCGCGATGCGGTGGTTGAGCCGGCAGCCCAGCAGCGAGGACATGCGCCCGCCGCCGGAGAAGCCGGTCGAATAGACCCGCTTGGCGTCGATGCAGACCTGGGCGGCGACGTGGTCGATGACGTCGGACACGTATTGCACATCGTCGGCCCGGAAGCTGGCCACCGGCACGTTCCAGCGCGAATCCTCGGCCTGCAGCGTGGCGACGGCAAAGCCTTCGCGGGCGGCCAGGGCCTCGAAGCCGCTTTCCCTGGCACGACCGGCAGTCTTGCCGCCGGTGCCATGCAGGTCGAAGACCAGCGGCACCTGCGTGCGGCCCGCGACGGCGGGAGGGACGAACAGCCGGTAGGTACGCGTGCGGCCGCCCGACGTCAGTTCGCGCATCTCACCGGCGACCGGCATCAGCGAGCAGGCGACGGCCTGCGCCTGGGCGAGCGGCGACAGGGTGCACAGCAGCGCCAGGACGGCGGCAAATGGGAACAGGCGCACGTGAGAGTCCTCCGAGGGGAGGCCAGCATAAAGCCGCCGTCTACTGCAGCCAGGCGGAGATGAAGAAGCCCAGCACGAATTGCGCGGCCACCGCGCCCAGCGCCAGCGGCACGAGGCTGCGGCGCGGGTAGGCTGGACCGTAGCGCTGCAGCACCGCGCGACTCTGGGGCTGGCCGGCCGTCAGATACCAGACCGCCGTCAGCAGCGACGTGACGAGCGCCACGCCAGCGGGGTTGAGGGGCCCGTCGGGCCAGCGCGCGACGGCGACCATGGTCGTCAAGGTGGCCGCGGCCAGCAGGCCGAACCAGGCCCAGGTCAAGGCGCCGGCTGCGCGGCCTTGCAGGGCGCGTGCGTTCAGCAGCTGCACACCGGCACCGAAGGCGGGCGTCACGACGAAGAAGCTCAGCAGCGCGGCGATGTCGGGGCTGAAGATGGGCGCGGCGAGCGTCTCGGTGGCGGACCGCGGCGTCGCGTCTTCGCCCGGCAGCTCGTAGTCGCCCGCGCGGTAGGCCGCCAGGGCCTCGTTGGCCGCGGCGACCTGGGCCGCCGGCACCAGCACGCGCACGCCACCCACGGYGGGCGTCAGCCAGTCGTAGGCCTGCAGCAAATGGCCGTCGGTGGTGACGGCGTCCAGGCCGGCCGACTCCAGCACGCCTTTCAGCAGATGCGCCTCGGTCGGCGTCGAGCAGCTCGCGACGGGATGGAAGTCGCCCTCCGGCGCCGGGATGTCAGGCGACGTCATGGCCGTAGACGATGAAGCCCAGGTGTTGCGCGACCTTGTCGTACAGCGCGCGGCCGGCGGCGTTGGTGGTGTGGGTCTGCCAGTAGACGCGCTTCACGCCGGCCTCGCGGGCCGCCGCGTAGACGGCCTCGATCAGCGCGCGGCCGACGCCACGGCCACGGGCCTCGGGCGTGGTGAAGAGGTCCTGCAGATAGCAGGTCAGCTCGATGCGCGTCGTGCTGCGGTGGTAGAGGTAATGCGTGAGGCCGAGCAGGCGGCCGTCTTCGTCGACGGCCACGAAGGCGTGCACCGGCTCGGTGGCGTCGAAGAAGCGTGCCCAGGTCGTTTCGGTGACCTGGGCGGGCAGGGCGGTTTCACCGGCGCGGCCGTAGAAGGCGTTGTAGCCGTCCCAGAGGGGTTGCCAGTCGCTGCGATCAGAAGGTTGGAGGGGGCGGATTTGGATAGGCATCGTGAAGCATTGTGGAGGCGATGCATACATTGCATTCACGATCTGGCGGCAAGATGCACCTCACCCCTCCCCACGAATGACGCTCATGAAGACCCGCCTGTGTTTAAGCCTTCTTTTCGTCGCTGCCGCCGCGGGCGCCCAGCCCCAGGGCGGCCCGCCGCCGGGTGGCGAACACCGCGGCCCGCCGCCTGAGGCGCTGGCCGCCTGCAAGACGGCCAAGGCCGGCGCGGACTGCAGCTTCGCGCACGAGAGCCGCACGATGAAGGGCAGCTGCTGGGCGCCCGAGGGCCGGCCGCTGGCCTGTCGGCCCAAGGATGCGCCGCCGCCCCCGCCGCCGGGTGCGTCGGGCCCGCCTCCGAAGCGCTAGGCCTCAGCCCGCAGCGACCGGGATCGCCACGGCCTTGCCGGAGGCGATGCGCTGCTTCCACTCGGCCGGGCCGGTGATGTGGGCGCTGGTGCCATTGGCGTCCACCGCCACGGTCACCGGCATGTCCACCACGTCGAACTCGTAGATGGCTTCCATGCCCATGTCCTCGAAGCCCAGCACCTTGGCGCCCTTGATGGCCTTGCTGACGAGGTAGGCCGAACCGCCGACCGCCATCAGGTAGGCGCTCTTGTGGTTCTTGATGGACTCGATGGCGACGGGGCCGCGCTCGGCCTTGCCGATCATGGCGATGAGGCCGGTCTTGGCCAGCATCATGTCGGTGAACTTGTCCATGCGCGTCGCGGTGGTCGGGCCCGCCGGGCCGACGACCTCGTCGCGCACCGGGTCCACCGGGCCGACGTAGTAGATGACGCGGTTGGTGAAGTCCACCGGCAGCGTCTCACCCTTGGCCAGCATGTCCTGGATGCGCTTGTGCGCGGCGTCGCGACCGGTCAGCATCTTGCCGTTCAGCAGCAGCGTCTCGCCCGGCTTCCAGCTGGCCACCTCTTCGCGTGTCAGCGCATTCAGGTCGACACGTTTGCTCTTGTTGTAGTCGGGCGCCCAGTTCACGTCGGGCCACAGGTCCAGGCTGGGCGGCTCCAGGTAGGTCGGGCCGCTACCGTCCAGCACGAAGTGCGCATGGCGGGTGGCCGCGCAGTTCGGGATCATCGCGATGGGCTTGCTGGCCGCATGCGTCGGGAAGGTCTTGATCTTCACGTCCAGCACCGTCGTCAGGCCGCCCAGGCCCTGGGCGCCGATGCCCAGCGCGTTGACCTTCTGGTAGAGCTCGATGCGCATTTCCTCGAGCTTGTTCTGCGGGCCGCGCTGCAGCAGCTCGTACATGTCGATGTCTTCCATCAGCGCCTGCTTGGCCAGCAGGGCGGCCTTCTCGGCCGTGCCGCCGACGCCGATGCCCAGCATGCCGGGCGGGCACCAGCCGGCGCCCATGGTTGGAACGGTCTTCAGCACCCAGTCGACGATGTCGTCGCTGGGGTTGAGCATATAGACCTTGCTCTTGTTCTCCGAGCCGCCGCCCTTGGCCGCGACGATGACGTCCACGGTGTTGCCGGGCACCAGCTCCATCTGCACGACGGCGGGCGTGTTGTCCTTGGTGTTCTTGCGCGCAAAGATGGGGTCGTCCAGCACGCTGGCGCGCAGCTTGTTGTCGGGGTTGAGGTAACCCTGGCGCACGCCTTCGTTGACGGCGTCCTCGATGCTGCCCTTGAAGCCTTCCCAGCGCACGTCCATGCCGATCTTCAGGAAGACGTTGACGATGCCGGTGTCCTGGCAGATGGGCCGCTTGCCTTCGGCGCACATGCGGCTGTTGGTGAGGATCTGCGCGATCGCGTCCTTGGCGGCCGGCGAGGCTTCGCTCTCGTAGGCGCGGGCCAGGTGGGCGATGTAGTCGGCCGGGTGGTAGTAGCTGATGTACTGCAGGGCGGCAGCAACGCTGTCGATGAGGTCTTGCTGGCGGATCGTGGTGCTCATGAGGCGGTCCGGAGGTGGGTGGACAAACCCTCCCATTATCGAAGCCCTACTGATGAGAATGGTTCTCATCGAGCCTATGCTGGTGATTCTGTTTTCACGCTTCGGCAACCCCATGACCACCCGACTCGAACGCGACACCTTCGGCCCCATCGAGGTGCCGGCCGACAAGCTGTGGGGCGCGCAGACGCAGCGCTCGCTGCAGAACTTTGACATCTCGGGTGAGCGCCAGGCGCCCGAGCTGATCCGGGCGCTGGCCCGCGTGAAGCGGGCGTCGGCGGTAGTGAACCAGGCGCTGGGCCTGCAGGACGCGAAGAAGACCGAGGCCATCGTGGCGGCGGCCGATGAGGTCATTGGCGGTCAGCATGTCGACGAGTTCCCCCTCGTCGTCTGGCAGACCGGCTCGGGCACGCAGACCAACATGAACGTCAACGAGGTGCTGGCCAACCGCGCCAGCGAGCTGCTGGGCGGCGAGCGCGGCGAGAGGCGGCTGGTGCACCCCAACGACGATGTGAACCGCAGCCAGAGCAGCAACGACGTCTTCCCGACCGCCATGCATGTGGCCGCCGTGCAGGCGCTGACGGAGCGGCTGCTGCCGCCGCTGCGGGCCTTGCGAGAGACGCTGCGGCAGAAGGCCGAGGCGTTTGACGGCATCGTCAAGATCGGCCGCACCCATCTGCAGGATGCGACGCCGCTGACGCTGGGGCAGGAGATCTCGGGCTGGGTGGCGCAACTGGCCCATGGCGAGCGCCATGTGCTGGCGGCGCTGCCGCATCTCCACGAGCTGGCCCTGGGCGGCACGGCCGTCGGCACCGGCCTGAATGCGCCCAAGGGCTATGCGGAGGCCGTGGCGGCCGAACTGGCACGGCTGACCGGCCATCCCTTCGTCACGGCGCCCAACAAGTTCGAGGCCATGGCTTCTTGTGATGCCCTGGTCCATGCCCATGGCGCACTGAAGACGCTGGCCGCCAGCATGAACAAGATCGCCAACGACGTGCGCTGGCTGGCCAGCGGCCCGCGCAGCGGCATCGGCGAGATCAGCATCCCGGAGAACGAGCCGGGTTCGTCCATCATGCCGGGCAAGGTCAACCCGACGCAGAGCGAGGCGGTGACGATGCTGGCCGCCCAGGTCATGGGCAATGACGTGGCCATCAACATTGGCGGCGCGTCGGGCAACTTCGAGCTCAACGTCTTCCGTCCCATGGTCATCCACAACTTCCTGCAGAGCGTGCGCCTGCTGGCGGACGGCATGGCCAGCTTCAACCGGCATTGCGCCGTCGGCATAGCCCCCAACGAGGCGCGCATCGCCGAGCTGGTGGCGCGCTCACTGATGCTGGTGACGGCGCTCAACACCCACATCGGCTACGACAAGGCCGCCCAGATCGCCAAGAAGGCGCACAAGGACGGCAGCAGCCTGCGGGAGGCCGCGTTGGCGCTCGGCCATGTGACGGCCGAGCAGTTCGACGCCTGGGTGGTGCCAGGTCAGATGGTCGGCCGCTGACTCAGTGCTTGTCGCCGTGGTGGGCGGGCTGTGGCAGCAGCCGGTCCGTCATCGCGATGGCCATGGCCGACAACAGGAAGGCGACGTGGATGATGGTCTGCCACATCAGCGTCTTCTCGGCGTAGTTGTCGGCGTTGATGAAGGTCTTCAGCAGGTGGATGGAGCTGATGCCGATGATGGCCGTGGCCAGCTTGACCTTCAGCACCGAGGCGTTCACATGGCTCAGCCACTCGGGCTGGTCGGGGTGGCCGTCGAGGTCCATGCGCGACACGAAGGTCTCGTAGCCGCCGACGATGACCATGATCAGCAGGTTGGAGATCATGACCACGTCGATCAGCCCGAGGACGACCAGCATCAGCACGGTCTCGTTGAGCTTGACGATGGGCTCGTAGCCCACGATCAGGCCGGCGGCATCCTTGAGCGGCGCGCTCTTGTAGCCGATGCTCTTGACCAGGATCTCCAAGGCATGCTGGTCACCGAAGGCCGCCTCGATGAGATGCACCAGCTCGGTCCAGAACTGGTAGACATAGACCGCCTGGGCCAGGATCAGCCCGAGGTAGAGCGGCAGCTGCAGCCAGCGGCTGGCGAAGATGAGGCGGGGCAGGGGGCGCAGCGGGGCGGTCATCGGATCCTTCGGGGGCAGGGGAAGAGCGGTCGGATTCTAGGGAGGGCTCGTGTCAGTGACGCAGCGCCGCTTCCAGTTCCAGCAGGGGCCGTTTGAAGTAGGGTGCGACGTCGGGCTGGGCCTTGAAGGCCTGGCGGGCCTGGGCTGCCAGCGCGAGGGCGCCAGTGCGGTCGCCAGCGGCCAGGGCGCACAGGCCGGCGTGGGCGCGCAGCCAGGCGGGGCGGGGTGCGGCGGGGTTGCGGTCCTGCAGCAGGGCCTCGGCCTGCGCGACCAGCTCGTCCCGACCCCGCGCGGCCTGGCCTTGCGTGCAGGCGAGCTGGGCGGCGACGGCGGCGGTGCTGAACAGCTCCTCGCGCACGGCCCTGACCGGCACCGGCGGCTGCCCCTGCACGGCGCTTGCCGCAGCAGCGGGGCGGTCCAGGTCGAGCAGAATCTGCGCCCGCACCCAGGCCAGTTGCGCGCGGGCGGCGATGGCTTGCGCGCCCATGCCCTCGATCGCCGGCGTGTGGTCCAGCCAGGCCAGCCCGGCTGCAGGGTCGCCGTGCCAGGCTTGCGCCAGCGCGGCGCGCGCGGTGTCGGCCGCCGTATCCGGATGCCCGACCATGCCCAATTGCGTGCGCCCCCGCGCCAGCCAGGCGCCGACATCCCGGGCGAAGGGGTCGCCCGTCGCCAGGCTCAGGTCACTCCAGAACCGCGCCCTGCGCAGCCCCTGCACCTCGCGTGGCAGTGGGCTTTGCCAGTCGCCGGAGCCCTTCGCGGCCCGTATGCCGGCCTGGACATCGCCATGGGTCAGGGCCAGGTCACCGCGCGCGTAGCCGATGCGGGTCGAGAGGTCCATCGGCCGGGCCCGCTGTGCGTCGATGAAGGCTTCGGCGGAGTCCACGGCCTCGGTAGCCTGGGCGAAGTTGAGCTGGCCGTGGCGCCAGGCCGCCACGGCGAACTCGGCCTCGACGACGCGGGCTTCGATGGCCGCCTCGCCGCCCTGTTCGCGCAAGCCCTGCGCGGTGGCCTGCACGAACGGCCGGGCGGCCTCCAACTGGCCGCGTTCCACGAGGCTGTATGCCGCCAGCTGGCGCAACCGTTGGGCCAGCATCGGGTCGGGTCCTGCGGCCAGTTCGACGGCGCGCGCGAAATGGCCGTCGGCCTGCTCGAAGTGCCCGTCACGCTCGGCCATCTCGGCACGCAGCGCATGCCAGCGTGCGGCCGCCGTGGTGCTGGCAGGCAGGCGAGGCAGCAGCTCTTCCAGGGTCTTCAGCGGCGCTGCGGCTGCGTCGGGGCGTCCGCCCCACCAGATGGCCTGGGCGAGGCAGGCCAGGGCTTCGGCGCGCAGCACCGTGTCGCTGCCGGCCAGGATCAACACCTCGTGTGCCGCCGCTTCGGCTTCGGGCCATTGGCTGGCGCTCAACCAGGCCTGGGCGGCAAGCAGACGGGGCCTGGCGCGCTCGGCGGGTGAGGCGCCCGCGCGCTGCAGGGCCTCGAACTGCCGGCCGGCCTGTTGGGCGGCTAGCTGAGGCCGGCCCATGTCCAGGAAGAGCCGGGCGACGGCGCCCAGCAGTTCGGCCTGCAGCTCGGGTTCGCCGGTAAAGCGCTGCTCGATCAACGCGGCACTGTCAGCCAAGGCCAGCTCGGGCGTGGGGTAGCGGGCGTCGGCGCGGGCGTGGAAGGCCGTCTGGCTGGCGCGCAGCAGGGCCGCGGCAAAGCCGGTGACGACGCGCTGGCGTTGGGCGGCCAGTTCGGCGCGCTGGGCCTGGCGCAGGGCCAGGCCGCCGCCCACGGCGAGGGCCATGGCGACGATGGCCGTCGTCGCGAATGCCAGCCTATGGCGGCGCAGCGTGCGGCCCAGGCGATACCAGCTGCTGTCGGGCTGGGCCAGCACGGCCTCGCCGCGCAGATGGCGCTCCAGGTCCTGGGCGAAGGCGTCGACGCTGGCATAGCGCGCGGCCGGGTCGCGCTTCAGTGCCTTGGCGAGGATGGCGTCGATGTCGCCGCGCAGCGCACGGGCGGTCGAGCTGTCCTCGCAACGGCTGCTGGCCCGCTCGGGCTCGCCTTGCAGCACCGCCTCCTCCCAGGCGGCGCGGCTCGGGCGGGCCAGGCGATACGGCGTCTGTCCGGTCAGCAGCTCGAAGGCCAGCACGCCCAGGCTGTAGACGTCGGTGGCCACCGTCACGGGCTCGCCGCGCAATTGCTCGGGGGAGGCGTAGTGCGGCGTCAGGCGGCGCATGCCGTCCTCGGTCACGTCGGCAGCGGCATTGCCGAGCAGCCTGGCGATGCCGAAGTCCAGCAGCCGGACCTCGCCGCTCGGCGTGACGAGCACGTTGGACGGCTTGATGTCGCGGTGCACGACGAGGCGGCCATGGGCATAGCTGACGGCGCGCATGATCTGCAGCAGCAGGGCCAGCTTGTCCGCAACGCCGAGACCCTGCTCGCGGCACCAGGCGTCGATGGGCCGGCCGGCCACCAGTTCCAGCGCCAGATAGGGCCAGCCGCGCGCGTCGATGCCGGCGTCGTAGAGGCGGGCGATGTTGGGGTGCTCCAGCATGGCGCCGATGTCGCGCTCCTGGGCCATCAGCCTGGCCAGCCCGTCGCCCCAGGTCAGCCGCGGCAGCTTCAGCGCCACTTCGCGCTGGTAGCTGCCATCCGCCCGCTCGGCCCTCCAAACGCTGCCCATGCCGCCGCGGCCGATCTCCTCGATGAGGCGGTAGGGGCCGATGCGGTCGCCCGCGTGCACGGCCGCCGCATCCTCGCCCTCCCAGCTGCCCAGGCGCGGCAGGGTCAGGGGGTCGGGGGCTCGCGACAGCATGTCGCGCAGCGGCGCCGCCAGGTGGGCGGCCTCGGGTGGCAGGGCGGCGAGCCACGCTTCGCGGCGCTCCGGGGCGAGCGCCAGCGCTTCGTCGAGCAGCCGGCTCAGCCGGCTCATGTCCTCCGGGGTCAGCATCGCTTTACTCTTTTCATGGGGTTCGCACGCTAGGTCAGACGCAAGCGCGTGGCCAGAGCGGACATCCCCAGTCCGGATGATGGCCGTGGCGGCCGGGCGCTGGCAGCATGCGCCCGTGCCAGACGACACCATTGAAATCCTGATCGAGCAGGTCAATGCCGGTAGTGCCGGCGCCCAGGACCGCCTCTTCGCTGCCGCCTATAGCGAACTGCGCAAGCTGGCCCGCTCACGCCTGCGCGACGGCGGCCGCAACACCGTGCTCGACACGACGGTGCTGGTGCACGAGAGCTATCTGCGCTTCCTCGGCAGCGGCCGGTTGCGGCCGGACAGCCGGCGCGCCTTCTTCGCCTATGCCTCGCAGGTGATGCGCTCCGTCATCATCGACGCGGTGCGCGAGCGCCAGGCCCAACGCCGCGGTGGCGACCTGGCCCGGCTGACACTGGACACCCACATCGCCGACAGCACGCCGGCCGGCGAAGACGAGGTGCTGAAGGTGCATGAGGCCCTCGAAGCGCTGGCCGCCGCCGAGCCGCGCCTGGCCAAGGTCGTCGAGATGCGCTACTTCGGTGGCTACAGCGACCTCGAGATCGCCGAGGCCCTGCAGCTCACCGACCGCACGGTGCGGCGCGACTGGGACAAGGCCAGGCTGCTGCTGGGGGTGTTGCTGGGGCAGTGAACGCTTCCATGAACCTAGGGGGGCGTGTCCGGATCGGGCGGCCGCCTGCGTCCTGAAGAGGGACGGGGTCTTTGCTCCGTCGCCTTCAATCCCTGGGAGTTCGACATGATTCAAGCGCAATTGCGACGCCTGCCGGTGGCCGCCCTCGCTACCCTGGCCCTGATGACCGGCGCGGCCCGGGCCGGCTTCATCCACGACGGTGTCGGGCTGAACGAGCCGCATCGCAGCGTCGATTTCGACGGTATCCCGCTGGGCCCCAACCAGCGCGTCACCGACCAGTTCCTCGGCCTGGGCCTGCGGTTCGAGGCCGCCTTTGCCAACGCCGACCTGGACCCGCGGTTTCCGAACATGAGCGGTAACCGCATCGGCAACTACCGGGCCGGCATCGGCCACGAGGACGACTTCACCATCCACTTCCTGGCGCCCACCACGGCCGCGGCGTTCGCGCTGGTGACGGCCGACCAGGGGATCTCGACCCTCGAGGCCTATCTGCACGGCGTGCTGGTCGAGGCGGCCACCGCGCCGTCGTCGGTGCTGGACCCGGTCAACATCTTTGGTTTCCGCGATATCGTCTTCGACGAACTGAGGATTCGCACCGCCAGCTTCGACGGGGCGTTGACGATAGACAATCTGCAGATCGCAAACGTGCCGGAGCCGGCCAGTGCCGGCCTGGTGTCGCTCAGCCTGGGCCTGGTCGCCTGGCTGCGGCGCCGGGCCATGGCTGGGACGGTGAGCCGAGAGTAAGGGCTTCGTCAGTGACTCCTCGCACAGTGCGCGCCAAGCAGCCAAACGAGGAGACACACCGATGAGCACGCTGAACACCTACGCCCCGAGCCCCGAATGGGTCGCCAATGCCCACGTCAAGGGTGAAGCAGGCTACGCCGCGCTGGTGGCCGAGGCTGAGAAGGACTACGCCGGCTTCTGGGCCCGCCAGGCCCGCGAGCTGCTGAGCTGGCAGACGCCCTTCACCAAGACGCTCAACGACAGCGATGCCCCGTTCTTCAAGTGGTTCGAGGACGGCAAGCTCAATGTCTCCTACAACTGCCTGGACCGCCATGTCGAGGCTGGCAAGGGCGGCAAGACCGCGCTGATCTTCGAGGCCGACGATGGCACGGTCACCAAGGTGACCTACGCCGAGTTGCTGGCCAAGGTCAGCCAGCTCGCCAACGCGCTGAAGGGCCGTGGCATCCAGAAGGGCGACCGCGTCGTCATCTACATGCCCATGTCCGTCGAAGGCGTGGTGGCCATGCAGGCCTGCGCGCGCATCGGCGCGACGCACTCGGTCGTGTTCGGCGGCTTCTCGGCCCAGTCGCTGCGCGACCGTGTGCAGGACGCCGGCGCCGTGGCCATCATCTGCGCCGACGAGCAGGCCCGCGGCGGCAAGGCCCTGCCGCTGAAGGCCATCGTCGACGAGGCGCTGGACGGCGGCTCGTGCCCGACGCTGAAGGACGTCATCGTCTACAAGCGCACCGGCGGCAAGATCAACTGGATCGACGGCCGCGACGTCTGGTTGCATGACCTGATGGACGCCGAGTCGACGAGCTGCGCGCCGGAATGGGTCGAGGCCGAGCACCCGCTCTTCCTGCTCTACACCTCGGGCTCCACCGGCAAGCCCAAGGGCGTGCAGCACAGCACCGGCGGCTATCTGCTGCATGCGGCGCTGACGACCAAGTGGACCTTCGACCTGAAGGACGACGACATCTTCTGGTGCACGGCCGACATCGGCTGGGTCACGGGCCACACCTACATCACCTACGGCCCGTTGGCCCTGGGTGGCACCGAGATCGTCTTCGAGGGCGTGCCCACCTACCCGGACGCCGGCCGCTTCTGGCAGATGATCGAGAAGCACAAGGTCACGATCTTCTACACGGCGCCCACGGCCATCCGCTCGCTGATCAAGGCGGCCGAGAGCAACGCCGCCGTGCACCCGGCGCGCTCCGACCTGAGCAGCCTGCGCCTGCTGGGCTCGGTGGGCGAGCCCATCAACCCCGCGGCTTGGGAGTGGTACTACGAGCACGTGGGTGGCAAGCGCTGCCCCATCGTCGACACCTTCTGGCAGACCGAGACCGGTGGCCACGTGATCACGCCGCTGCCGGGCGCGACGACGCTGGTGCCGGGCTCCTGCACGCTGCCCTTCCCGGGCATCACGGCGGCCATCGTCGACGAGACCGGCAACGACGTGCCCAACGGCCAGGGCGGCATCCTCGTCATCAAGAAGCCGTGGCCGAGCATGATCCGCACGATCTACGGCGACCCCGAGCGCTTCAAGAAGAGCTACTACCCGGCCGAGCTCAAGGGCTACTACCTGGCCGGGGATGGCGCCATCCGTGACGCCGAGACGGGCTACTTCACCATCACCGGCCGCATCGACGACGTGCTGAACGTGTCGGGCCACCGCATGGGCACGATGGAGATCGAGTCGGCCCTGGTCAGTTGCACCGAGCTGGTGGCCGAGGCCGCCGTCGTCGGCCGCCCGGACGACACCACCGGCGAGGCCATCTGCGCCTTCGTCGTGCTGAAGCGCCCCCGCCCCAGCGGCGACGAAGCCAAGGCGATTGCCAAGCAGCTGCGCGACCACGTGGCCAAGGAGATCGGCCCCATCGCCAAGCCCAAGGACATCCGCTTCGGCGACAACCTGCCCAAGACGCGCTCGGGCAAGATCATGCGGCGGTTGTTGCGCTCGGTAGCCAAGGGGGAGTCGGTGACGCAGGACACGTCGACCTTGGAGAACCCGGCGATCCTCGAGCAACTCGGTCAAGCTTATTGACGGGCCGAAATCTCTCGACGCAAGAAGCGACATGGCCCCCTAGGGTGCCTTTTGCTTCCGAACTGGGGATGGCTTAGCTCGCCGCTTTCCGCTCATATGGCCCAGCCACTGCTGGAGCTGTGCCATGACATCCCTTGTTCGGGCTTCTCTTGTCGCCGCGCTGCTGACCGCGAGTGCGGTGGCCCCCAGCCAGGCGGCGGTCACGGGTCGACTGCATATCAACAGCGGCAGCAGCTACCAGACACTCGGCCTGCTGCCCGACAAGGCCTTTGCCTTCCACGACGACACCGATCCAGCCCAGTCGCTGTTCTTCCAGCAGACGTTCAACAACACCCAAAGCCCACCGCAGATCGTCTACGGGCGCATGGCCAACGCCAAGATGGACGGCAGCGACGGCACGCTGTCAGCCTATGTGGACGCCGAGCTCAACGGCATCCCACCGCGCTTCGACCCGGCGCTGGGCATCTATGTGGAGGCCAAGCTGAATGGGCAGGACTACCTCACCGTCAAGTCGAGTGTGTTGCCCACCGGCACGCTGACGCCGCTGACCTTCGACCTGGGCGTCCAGGGCAATGGACGCGTCTTTGCGGACCTGGCGGTGGCCCAGGTGCTCAACAACGGTGGGCAGTCGGGCAAGCTGTCGTTGAGCTACAGCGATCCCGGCAACGGCATCGTCACGGCCACGACGCATGGCAGCTTCATGGCCGCCGTGGGGGCCACCTATTCGATCTCGTATTCACTGACGGTCTCGGGTGGCCTCAGCATCTTCGGCCTGAGCAGTGCCAACCCGGTGAAGTTCCTGGTGTCGGATTACTTCCACACCGCCCACTTTTACGCCCGCCCGGATGGGGCCGATGTGACGCTGCAGTCGCTCAGCGGCCACGATTACACGCAGCCCGTGCCCGAGCCAGCCAGCGCGATCTTGCTGCTGACCGGTCTGGGGCTGACGGCGTTCATCCGGCGTCGCCGCTGAGAGCTGCGGGCCAGTCTCGATACCTCCGTCTCAGCCGCGCTGGCGGTTGCGCATCATGAACCCGATCAGCCCCAACCCACCCAGCAGCAGCGCATAGCTGCCAGGCTCCGGCACGGCCGACACATTCAGCGCCTGGCCCAGGTGGATCTTCAGGAACTCGGTGTTGTCCGAACCCAGGTTGCGGCCGCCGGTGCCGGGGTAGTTGTTGTCGTTGGCCACCAGCAGGGTGTGGGCGTCCAGGATGAGCACGCTCTCGATGGTCGTGAACGGGAAGGTGAAGGCGGTGCTGCCGTCGCCGTTCAGGTCGTGAGGGTCGGCGATGTCCATCAGATTGACCAATTCCGTCTTCAGCACGTTGCCGCTGCCATCCACCTGGCTCAGGTCGATCCTGAAGATCTTCTTGAAGGGCGTGCCGCCGCCGGTGGCCGTGGCGCCGTTGCGCTCGATGATCAGGAACTCGTGGTCGTTGATGGCCGTCATGTCACCGATGTTGGTGCCGGCGGTGTCGAGCTTGTAGGTCCATTGCTGGCCGGTGTAGGCCTCGGTGTTGACGTCGAAGGCGTTGATGCGCAGCGTCTTCGTCGGGTCGCCGGTGACCGTGCCTTCCAGCAGCGTGTAGAGGCGGTCGCCATTCGGGTTGATGGCCATGCCTTCGAAGCCGTTGGAGCGGCCCAGCGTGGCGCTGGCGCTGCCGTTGATGACGGCCTCGTTCTGCGGCGACAGCACACCCAGCATGCCGATCTCGCGGCGCTGCACCACGCCCTGGGCATTGGTCTTGATCAGATAGGGGCCGAATTCGTCGCCGAACCACAGGTTGCCGTTCTTGTCCTTGCGCACCGATTCGATGTCGAGGTCGGCGCCGGTCAGTTGGTGGCCGGAGCGGATGCTGGCGGCGACCAGCGGGTTGGCCGCGCTGTTGTAGTAGCGGCTGTAGTCGGCCTGGATCTTGATGGACAGCAGATTGTTCGGGTCGGACAGGCCCATATAGCTGCCGGCCGTGAAGCCGGGCATCGCCGCGCCGCTCGTGAAGTTGGCTGCCGAGATGGTGCCGCTGCCGCCGAGGGCCGTCTTGAAGTCGGGCGTGACGGCATACATGCGCAGCAGCGCGTCGGCCGAGTTTTCCTTGGCGCCGAAGCCGTTGTCCGGCATGAAGAGATAGGTGCCTGCCTTCGGGCCGGCCAGCACGGCGGAGAAGCCCTGCACGGATTGCTTGTCCAGCAGGGGCAGGGCGTTGCCACCCGCGCCGCTGGCGAACTGGCCGGTGGTCGGGCCTTCGGCGAAGGTGTTGGCCGGCATCAGCGCCCAGCCTTCCAGCGTGGCCGAGGCGGCCTGGGCGGCGCCCGCGGCGAACAGGGCGGCGACGGTCGCTGCGATGGCTGCGAGTTTGGGGATGCGGTGGTGGGTCATGGGCGGCGCCAGCAGAGCGCGCAGACGGCCTGCGCGCCGCGGATTCTTGGCAATTGCCATGACCGGGCCGTGAAGCCGGCCCCATGCGCCGCACTGGCGTTCCAGGGATTCACCGCCTCGAAAGGCAAACAGGCCCCGCGGGGCCTGTTCTGGCGGGGCGACGGCCTTATTTGACCGTCAGGATCCACTTCGCCAGCGTCTCGGCCTCTGCCGGGCTCACCTGGGTGTTGGCCGGCATGGGCACGGGGCCCCAGACGCCGGAGCCGCCCTTGACGATCTTGTCGGCCAGCTTCTTGTAGGCGTCCTTGTCCTTGGCGTACTTGGCCGCCACGTCCTTGTAGGCCGGGCCGACCAGCTTCTTGTCCAGCGCATGGCAGGCCATGCAGTTCTTCTTCTGCGCCAGCTCCTGGTTGGCGAAGGCGGCAGGGGCGATGACGAGGGCGAGGCTGAGAATCAAGACATTCTTCATGCGAACCTTTCGGGACGTTGGACTACAGTGGTTGCAAAGATACCTGAAGGAGAGCCCGCATGGGTTTCGTGTTGATCGGCGTGCTCTTGATCGTGTTGCGTCTGGGCGGCTGGGTGCAGTTCCACAAGGACGACTTCTGGGCCTGGATCATCGTGCTGTCGCCTTTTGCGCTGGCCGCGGTCTGGTGGGCCTGGGCGGATTCCAGCGGCCTGACGCAGAAGAAGGCCATGAACGCGCTGGACGCCAAGAAGGCGGCCCGGCGCGAGGAGCTGATGGAAGGGCTGGGGCAGGTGAAGCCGGGGACGAAGAAGAAACGCTGATCCGTTCGAAGAGTTGACGCTGTCTCTTCGATCCAGCGCCCAAATTCGATCTGAAGCCGCCAGGCGGCTTCAGGCCAGCTTCGTGGCCGAAGCTGGCTGTGAGTTCGCGAGCGAACTCACTCGAATTTGTCCAGCACCGCCCCTGAGCTGGCGCTCGACGCATTCTTGGCAAACTTCGCCAGCACGCCCCGCGTGTAGCGCGGCGCCGGCTTGACCCAGGTCGTGCGGCGCTTGGCCAGCTCGGCGTCATCGACGTTCAGGTTCAGCACCAGCTGATGAGCATCGATGGTGATGGAGTCGCCCTCCTGCACCAGCGCGATGACGCCGCCTTCATAGGCCTCCGGCGCCACGTGCCCGACGACCATGCCCCAGGTGCCGCCCGAGAAGCGGCCGTCGGTGATGAGGCCGACGCTCTCGCCCAGGCCCTGGCCGATCAGCGCGCCGGTGGGCGCCAGCATCTCCGGCATGCCCGGGCCGCCCTTGGGGCCGAGATAGCGCAGCACCATGACGTCGCCGGCCACGATCTTGTTGGCCATGATGGCGGCGAGCGCGCTCTGTTCGTCGTCGAAGACACGTGCCGGGCCGGTCATCACCGGGGTCTTGAGGCCGGTGATCTTGGCCACGCAGCCTTCCGGGCTCAGATTGCCGCGCAGGATGGCGAGGTGGCCCTCGGCGTAGATGGGCTTGGCGACGGGCTGGATGACGTCCTGCTCGGCGCTCAGCGCCGGCACGTCGGCCAGGTTCTCGGCCACGGTCTTGCCGGTGATGGTGATGCAGTCGCCGTGCAGCAGGCCGGCGCTCAGCAGCTCCTTCATGACGGCGGGCACGCCGCCGGCCTTGTGCAGGTCCACGGCCAGGTATTTGCCGCTGGGCTTGAGGTTGCACAGCACCGGGATCTTCTTGCGCATGCGCTCGAAGTCGTCGATGGTCCAGTCCACCTCGGCCGCGTGGGCGATGGCCAGGAAGTGGAGCACCGCGTTGGTCGAGCCGCCCGTGGCCATGATGACGGCGACGGCGTTCTCTATTGACCTCTTGGTGACGATGTCGCGCGGCTTCAGGTCGGCCTTCACGGCTTCCACCAGGCAGTCGGCCGCCAGCTTGACGTTCTCGACCACCTCGTCCTCGACGTTGGACATGCTGGACGAGTAGGGCAGGCTCATGCCCAGGGCCTCGAAGGCCGAGCTCATGGTATTGGCCGTGTACATGCCGCCGCAGGAGCCGCTGCCGGGGATGGCGCGCTTCTCGATCTGGCAGAAGTCTTCCTCACTCATCTTGCCGGCGCTGAACTGGCCGACGGCCTCGAAGACGCTGACGATGTTGAGGTCCTGGCCCTTGTAGTGGCCGGGCTTGATGGTGCCGCCATAGATGTAGATGGCCGGCACATTGGCGCGCAGCATGCCCATCATGCCGCCGGGCATGTTCTTGTCGCAGCCACCGATGACCATGACGCCGTCCAGCCACTGTCCGCCCACGCAGGTCTCGACGCAGTCGGAGATGACCTCGCGCGACACCAGGCTGTACTTCATGCCCTCGGTGCCCATGGCCATGCCGTCGGAGATGGTCGGCGTACCGAACAGCTGCGCATTGGCGCCGGCCGCCTTAAGGCCGATGACGGCCGCGTCGGCGAGCTTTTGCAGGCCGGAGTTGCAGGGCGTGATGGTGGAGTGGCCGTTGGCGATGCCGATCATCGGCTTGCCGAAATCGCTCTCCTGGTAGCCCATGCCGTAGTACATGGAGCGGTTGGGCGCACGGGCGACGCCCTCGGTGATGTTCTTGCTACGGCGGTTGAAGCTCATGGCTGACTCCTGGAGAAGCCGGCAGTTTGGCGCGGGTGGCGATGCTTTTCAAATATATTGTTCACTCTGCATTGATATGCATGGTGAATCAATGATCGAGCTGAGACCCCTCCAGCAATTCCTTGCCGTGGCCGAGCTGCTGCACTTCGGCCGCGCCGCCGAGCGCCTGCACATGAGCCAGCCGCCGCTGACCCAGGCCGTGCGCAAGCTGGAGGCCCAGCTCGGCGTGCAGCTCTTCGAGCGCAGCAGCCGCAGCGTGCGCCTCACGCCGGCCGGCGCGGCGCTGCAGGCGTCGGCCCAAAGGCTGCTGCTGGACGCCGCTGCGTTGCCGGCCGAGGTGAAGGCGGTGGCGGACGGCCTGGCGGGGCGGCTGCGCCTGGCCTTCGTGTCGACCGTCGGCTTCGGTGGCCTGCCGCAGTGGCTGCGGTCTTTCCGCGAGGCCTGCCCGCAGGTGGCCCTGGCACTGCGCGAGGCGACGCTGGACGTGCAGTTGCGCGAATTCGAGGCCGGCAGCATCGACGCCGGCTTCGTCATCCACACGCCGGGCGCCGCGCCGGCGGGCTTCCAGCGCCTGTCCATCGGCGTCGAGCCGCTGGTGCTGGCCCTGCCCAGCAGTGACGAGACACCCAGTGATGCCCAGTGCCGTGCGGCACCGCTGGTGATCTTCCCGCGCGACGTGGCGCCTTCGCTCTACGACGCCATCCTGGTCCACCACGGCGGCGCCGGTGTCGCCCAGGAGGCCATCCAGATGCAGACCATCGTCAACCTCGTGTCCGCCGCCATCGGCGTGGCCTGGGTGCCGGCCAGCCTGCAGGGCCTGCAGCGCGCCGGCGTGAGCTACCGTGTCATGCCCGGCGCGCCCCAGGTCGAGACCAGCCTGATCTGGCGCGCTGATGCGCCGCCGGTGGTGGCTCGCTTCGTCGAGCACGTTGCCAGCCATGCCTGAAGTCACGCCGGGCAAACCCGAACATCCGTGAACTGCTTCACAGCGTTGACGCCCCACCTTCCTGGAGTCCCTTGCATGACCCTTCGTTTGCTTCCCCTCGTACTGGCCATGGTCGCCGGCGCCGCGCATGCCGACCTGCTCAAGGACCCGCAGTGGCAGGCCTGGCTCGATGCCGGCAAGACCGCCGACCTCGTGCGCGCCGCCAAGGCCAAGGGCGATGACGACCAGGCCGCCGTGGCCCTCGCCATGGCCGCCGTGGAAGACAACGACGGCGCCCGCCTGGAGGCCGCCGTGCCGCCCCTGCAGGTCTGCGTCGACAAGCGCCCGCAAGCCGCCTGCGCCTATGCCCTCGGCCGCGTCTATGGCCAGCAGGCCATGACGGCCAGCGTCTTCAAGATGCCGGGCCTCGCCACCAAGACCAAGGAACAGTTCCTCAAGGCGGTCGAGTTGGATCCGCAGCTTTTCGAGGCGCGCAGCGGCCTGGCGCAGTTCTATCTGATGGCGCCCGGGTTTGCCGGTGGCAGCACGGCCAAGGCCAAGGAACTGGCGGAGCAGGCCCAGCCGCGCCAGCCCGAACAGGCCAAGGTGCTGCGCGCCCTGGTGGCGATGAACGAAAAGGATTGGGCCAGCGCCGAGCGCGAACTGGGCGGCGTGAAGGGAGGCGACGACCACGCCCTGCAGCGCGAATTGCGCGGCGCGTGGACGCGTGTCGGCTTCGAGCACATGGAGCAGAAGAACTTCGTCAAGGCCCGCGGCGTGTTCGAGGCGCTGCAGCGCGACTATCCGGCGCATGCGGCCGGACCCTATGGCCTGGGCCGCACGGCGCTGGACCAAGGGCAGCCCGAAGACGCCATCAAGTCCCTGGAGCGCGCCCGCGCCCTGGAAGGCGCCGAGCGCCTGCCCATCGACCACCGCCTCGGCCAGGCCCTGCTGGCCAAGGGAGACAAGGCCGGTGCCAAGGCGGCACTGGAGCGTTTCGTGCAGAACAAGCGCGCCAATCCGCGCAATGTCGAGGAAGCGAAAAAGCTGCTGGCCAGCCTCGCCTGACGGCAAGGGAAGGGCGCTGGCTATGATGCCGGCCGCTCTTCTTCCCATCGAGCCATGCTGGTTCATCCTCAGTTCGACCCCATCGCCATCCACATCGGCTCCGGGGGCATCCATTGGTATGGCATCACCTACCTGATCGCCTTCGGCCTCTTCCTGTGGCTGGCCACGCTGCGCTCGCGCATGCCCCAGCACGTCGCCGTCGGCTGGACCAAGCGGGACGTCGATGACGTGCTGTTCTACGGTGTGCTGGGTGTCGTGCTGGGCGGGCGGCTGGGCTACTGCTTCTTCTACAAGCCCGGCTACTACTTCCAGCACCTGACCGAGATCGTCCGGGTCTGGGATGGCGGCATGTCCTTCCATGGCGGCCTGCTCGGCGTGCTGCTCGGCCTCTATTTCTTCGGCCGCCGCCGCGGCCGCAGCTTTTTCGAGGTGTCCGACCTGGTCGCGCCCTGCGTGCCCACCGGCATCGTTTCGGTGCGACTGGGCAACTTCGTCAATGGCGAGCTGTGGGGGCGCCAGGCGCCTTCCGATCTGCCCTGGGCCATGGTCTTTCCGCAGGCCAACGACCCGGCCGGTTTCGCCCGCCATCCCTCCCAGCTCTACCAAGCCGCCGGCGAGGGCCTGCTGCTCTTCATCATCCTGTGGTTTTACGCCCGCAAGCCGCGCGCGACGGGGCAGATCTCGGGCGTCTTCCTGCTGGGCTATGGCGTGCTGCGCTTTGCGGCCGAATACTTCCGCGAGCCGGATTCCTTCCTGATGGAATTCGCCGCGCGCAGCGGCCTCAGCATGGGGCAGTGGCTGTGCGTGCCGATGATCCTGGGCGGCATCGCCATCTTTGCCTGGGCAACCAAGCGAAATACGAGACCTGCATGAGACAGATCTTCTTCGACACCGAAACCACCGGCCTGGAGGCCGACAAGGGCGACCGCGTCATCGAGGTGGGCTGCGTGGAGATGGTCAACCGCCAGTTGACCGGCAACCACCTGCACCTCTACATCAACCCCGAGCGCGCCAGCCACGAGGACGCGCTGCGCGTGCACGGGCTGACCGAGGCCTTCCTGTCCGACAAGCCCAAGTTCGCCGAGATCGTCGACCGGTTGCTGGACTTCCTGGCCGGCGCCGAGCTGGTCATCCACAACGCGCCCTTCGACATCGGCTTCATCAATGCCGAACTCAAGCGCCTGAAGCGCGGCGTGCTGACCGATCATGTCGGCGGCGTGCGCGACACGCTGCTGATGGCGCGCGAGCTCTTCCCCGGCAAGGCCAACTCGCTGGATGCGCTGTGCCGCCGCCTGGAAGTCGACAACACCAAGCGCGTGCTGCACGGCGCGCTGCTGGATGCCGAACTGCTCGCCGACGTCTACATCCGCCTGACGCGCGGCCAGGACGCGCTGCTGATGGACGAGCATGGCGACGGCGCCGGTGGTGACGGCCACGCGGCCGTCGAGGTGCTGGACCTGAGCCGCTTCGAGCTACCGGTGCTGCGGGCCAACGATGCCGAGGTGGCCGCCCACGCCAAGCTGCTCACCGATCTGGACAAGGCGGCCGGCGGCGCCTGTCAGTGGCGCAAAGTCGAGCCAGCGCCTCAAGCCGTGGCATAATCTTGGGTTCMCGGAAGCGCTCGGGCGGTTAGCTCAGGGGTAGAGCACCACATTCACACTGTGGGGGTCGCAGGTTCGAAACCTGCACCGCCCACCAAGATTTCTCTTGGTGGACATCGAGCGCTGGATTCACGGGGTGGCCTGAAAAAGGCCGAAGCAGGTTCTGATTGGGCGGTTAGCTCAGGGGTAGAGCACCACATTCACACTGTGGGGGTCGCAGGTTCGAAACCTGCACCGCCCACCAATCACCCGCTTGCAGCAAACCGGCCTTGAGCCGGTTTTTTGCTTTTGGGCCGTTCAAGGGGTCTCGGCCGGCATTGGGAACTGCACCTGAGTCCAGGCCTGCCACCGCGGGGTTTCGCGGGCGGCCGCAGCGGCCGCCTGGTCGCCGTAGAAATAGACGTTCATCCCCACCATGCAGGGTCCGCCCATGTCGACCGCGCCAAAGGCTGCGACGGCCGGCCCCGGCTTGTCGACCCGCACCAGGATGTCGTAGGGCGACTCGCTCATGTACTCCACGATGCCGCTGAGCTCCGGCACGCCGGCGGGCGCCGTCCAGCGCTGGCCGACGCTCGCGGCTTGCAGCCCCAGCGCGCCGGTCAGCGACTGCCAGGCTTGGGCTTCCGTGCCCGGCACAGGGACCATCCATTTCGTCAGCGTCGAGGCCTGGCCGCGGAAATGCGTCAGGTAGATCTGCAGCGTGCGCAGGAAGGCGCTCCATCCGGACTCGACATATTCCAGCTGGTCGTCCCAATCGTCGGTGCTGGCGAATAGGCTGTGGACGAGGCGAAGCGTGCACGTGCCGCCGGCCTGCGCCTCGATGTGCCACTCGGCTGCGATGGGTGGTGAGCCAGGCGCGAGACCCTCGCCCTGCATGGCGAGCATGTGCGGCGGGTCCCAGGTCGTCACCACCGAGCGCGGGGCCATGCCCGTGCCGAAGTCCAGCTTCAAGGCATGGGGCTTGCCATCGCGCTGCTCGAATTCGGCCGGCATCAGCCAGGACGAAATGCCGGGACCGGTGGCGATGGCCTGCCAGACCTCTTCCGGCGTGCCGGGGACCTCGAACTCGATCTGGACGGATCGGCGTCCTGAGGCTTCTCGCTTCACGGTCATGATGGCTCCTTGGGCTCGGATTTCTTCGGCGCCGGGTGCGCCACCACCACGAGGCGATGCGCGCGGCCGCGGGGGGCGGTTTCGTCGTGGTACTTCCAGGCCAGCTTGGCGATGGCCTCGGTGAGTTCGTTGCTGAAGGCGGCGCGGTCCGCGGCCGACCGGAAGCGGATCTCGGTATCCACCGCGAGCGTGGCCAGGCGCTTGCCCGAGTCGTTTGCAGAGCGCACCAGCGCGCCCAGCTCGCGAACGATGCGGGCGCCCAGGGCAATCAGGTAGCTGGCGGACAGCCTGTCGCCTTCACGCGCCGGGTCGGCACCGGCCGCGCCCAGGGCGCCCGGCGAGACGACGTAGGAAGCCGCGGTCGCCACAAGCAGCCGTTCCGTCAGCCCGCCCCATCTGCGCTCCTCGGCCAGCTGCACCAGCCCATGCGCTTCCAGCGCGTTCAGGTGGTAGGTGACCTTCTGCCGGGCCAGGCCGACCCGCGCCGCCAAGGTCGCGGCCGAGATGGGCTCCGTCAGTTCCGAAAGCAACAGGCTTCGTATGGGGTCCAGGGCCGCCGCGGCGGCCGCCGGGTTCTCGATGACTTCGACATCCAACATGAAGCCAATTTAGCTTTGACAAATTTAATTGTCAATGCGCTGAACACCGTTCAGCCAAGCTGCCGAAGCGCCCAGCTCAGGATGCCCTCCGGCCCCTGGAATTCGTCGATGGAACGCACCGGAATGTCCGGGTGCCGTTCGCGCCACATGGCCGCCAGCGCGCTGCCCGGGCCGATCTCCAGCACGCAGCGGACGCGGCGTTCGGCGATGCAGTCCATGCAGTCGTCCCAACGCACGGTGCTGGCAATCTGGCCCGCCAGGGCCGAGGCGAGTGCGGCGGGGCTGCGGCTGGCGGCACCTGTGAAATTGCAGGCCACGGCGCTGCGCGGCGCGTGCAGATCCAGCGCGGCAAGCTGCCGCGAGAAGGCCGTCGCGGCCGGCGCCATGGCCGCGGTATGCGAAGCCAGGCCCACGGGCAGGCGCGTACACCGCAATCCAGCGGCGCCCCAACGCGCTGCGCACTCGTCCAGGTCCTCTGCGGCCCCGCCGACGATGACGCGTTCCGCGCTGATGCGGATGGCGATGGAGACGGTGGGCCACGCCTGGGCCAGGGGCAGGGCATGAGGTCCTTGAACGGCGAGCAATCCCGTGCGCCAGCCCGCCACGCTCTCGTCCATGGCCTGGGCGCGCGCAGCCGCAAGATCGAGCGCCGTGTCGGCGTCGAAGACACCCGCCGCCGCGAAGGCGGCGAGTTCACCGACGCTGTAGCCGGCCACCACCACCGGCTGCGGCAACTGCGCCGCCAGCGTCTGCCAGGCGGCGATGCCCACGCCCGTCAACAGCAACTGGGCCACCCGGTTGACATGCAGCCAGCCCGGGTCGTTCAGGGCATCACGCCAGTCCGGCCGCAGGTGCCGGGCCAGGGCGTCCAGCGCCGGCTTGGCGGCGGGCTGCGCATCCAGCCAGGGCAGCATCTGCGCATGCTGTGCGCCCTGCCCGGGGAAGAGCAGCGCGAGGGTCACTGGTGCACCCTCCGGCCTGCGGCCTGTCCCGCCAAGCGGGAGCGAGCTTGCTTGGGGCGGCCCGGCGCGGCGCTCATTCAGCTCAGGCGCTCCAGCCAGCAGGCGGCGGCGAGCGTATCGGCCGTGCCGCCGGGCGACAGATTGCGGCGCACGAACTCGGCTGCGAGGGCTTGGGCGGCTTCCGGACCTCGGGATGCGCCACCCGCGGCGAGAAAGTCTCTGGCGCTCGCCTGGGCGAAGCGCAGCCCTTCGACGCCGCCCCGGTGAGCGAGGTTGCTGTCGTCCAGCACGGCCATGACGGCAAACAGCGTGTCCAGGCGTGCGGCCTGAGTCGACAGGCCGCGAGCCCTGTTCAATGCCGGCACTGCCGTCTCGAACAGCGTCGGGAAGCCCATCGCGGCTTCGGCCGAAGCGCTGCGCAGATTGAAGCGCCGCGCCGCCAGGCCACCCGGCAGCGTGGGCGACCGCTGCGCGCGTCTGGTGAGCGCCTCGCCCCAACGCGCCAACAGCGTCTGCCTGATCAGTGCGGGCGTGGGGCGTCGGCCCAGTGCGCCCGCTGCGGCGCAGAGCAGGCCCAGCATGAAGATGGCGCCGCGGTGGGTGTTGATGCCGCCCGTGGCCGCCAGCATGCGCGCCTCGGCCGCGATGCCACAGCGCTCCAGCGCTTCGAAGGGCGCGCCCTCGGCCCCCAGCTCGGCGATGCGAACGAAATAGCCGCGCAGCGCAAACAGGCTGCGCATGAAGGTGTGGGCGTCCATGTCGGCATGGCTGCCGCGGTCGGTCAATGTGACGAGGCCGGGCTTGGGCGACAGCGCGAGCTCGTCGTAGAGGGCCAGCGTGGCGGCGCGGCCGATCTCATGGGCGGTCGGTGCGAGCGAGGTGCACGCAAGGGCTCTCATGCCATGGCCTCCATGGAAGCGCCGTGAAGCCGTTTCACCAGCAAAGCCTGAGCGCCGCCGCTGCGCCAGGCCAGCCATTCGCGCCAGGCCACGGCGGCGTCGCCGTCAAAAACCAGTTCGCCATCCAGGCGGCGGGAGGGTGAGGTGAAGGCGTTCAAGGCCGCGGCGACGGCGTCGGCCTGTTCGGCGCTGCTCACGCCCACCCAGACGTCGAGATCGGAGCCGTCGCGCACATGCGGCAGCCCGGTCAGGTGCTGCCAGCCGTGGCTGCCGTAGACGCGTGCCGTCGCACCCCTGGCCTGCAGCCCCAGGGCGAGCTGGCGTGCCGGCGGGCGGGCGCTCGGGGGCAGTTGCATGACGATCTGGTCCAGGCGCGGGAACTCGTCGAAATACAGCACGTCGGTCCGCGCCACACGCAGAGCGAGGCGGCGATGGCTCCAGCGGCGCGGGGCACACAGGCCCATCGCGAGGGCCTCATCGTCGCCTTGGCGCGTGACGACGAGGGGCAAGCCTTGTTCGGCCCAGTGACCCAGGCATTCCTGCGCCTCGGCGTCCCAATCGCGATCCAGCAGCCGCTGCCAGCCCGCAGCCGACAGCCTTGCGATCTGGTGGCGGTGCAGGGCGGTCATGGCTTCAGGCCGCGTCGAGCACGCGCTGCATGACGCTGGCGGCCAGGTGGCGGCCACCGCGCGCCRCACCGTCCTCGGCGCGGCGGTCCGCGGTCGGCGCGTCCGCCAACGCCTCGCGAAGGGCTTGCGCCAGGTCGCCCTGCCAGAGCCGGCGCACGCCGCCCATGGCGACATAGTTGCCGACCCCTGGCGCGAACACCGGGTTGGACTCGGACAGCTGGGCCAGCAGCGCCTCGGGCAGCTTGGTGACGCGGGCCATGGCCGGCAGGCGCATGACGCGGATCTCGGCCTCGGGGAGGGCGTCGCAGGCGTCGGCGATCAGCCCGGAGGTGATGAAACCACCCGACAGCGCCTGGTCGTAGACGAGGCCGAGCACGCGGTGGCCGCGGCGGCGGGCCAGGTCGATGCACATGCCGAGATGGGCCATGGCGCGGTTGATGCCGAGCAGTTCGTCGCGGCGGCGCAGCTGCTGGCCTTGGGTGTCGATCAGCAGCAGCATGGCGCGGCCGGGGTGGTTTGCCATCGTGTCGAGCACGGCGCGGGCCTGCACCAGCGCGAGTTGCACGCCGATGGGGGCGTGGGCTGTGGTGCCGATGACGGCGAGTGGTTCGCCGTCGAATTCGACCTCGCCGCGCAGGCAGTCGCCGTCGCGTGCTATGCCGTGGTCAGCGCCGAAGAGCTGGGTTGCAAGCGTCTGCCAGTCCATCAGTGGGCTCCCAGGGCCAGCACACCGGCCACGTCGAGATCGGGCACGCGGGCAGCGTTCTGCACGCCCATGGCGGACCACAGCGCGGTGGCTTCGGCGCCATCGAAGTCCAGCCGGGCGGCCAGCCGCGCGTGCTCGACTTCGAGCAAGTCCAGCGTGACCGGCCGCGCTGAATCCAGCGCCGCAATGGCTGCCTCACGGAAGGCGGCGACGTCGTCTTCCACCAGCACGTCGCAGTCGCCGCTCAGCCAGCGGTGCTTGCCGCCGGTGGTGCGCCAGACCAGCGCTCGGTCACGCGAGTCGAACTCCTCGACGCCGTGCGAGGCCTCGATGACTTCGGGGCCGGACATGGCCAGGCGGCCGAGGTCGCTCATGACGATGTGGTCGGCGCAGCGCGCGACGATGCCCATGCCGCCGAAGCAGCCGTTGGCCCCGCCGATCAGCACGATGACCGGGATGCCGGCCGCGCGCACATCGAGCAGCGCGCGCATGACTTCGGAGACGGCGATGAGGCCGGCGTTCGCTTCATGCAGGCGCACGCCGCCGGATTCGGCCAGCAGCAGCACCGCGCGTGGCTTGTCACGCAGGGCGCGCTTGAACAGGCCCACCAGCTTGGCGCCATGCACCTCGCCGACGCCGCCGCCCATGAACTGGCCTTCCTGGGCGGCGACAAAGATTTCGCTGCCGGCCAGCGTCGCGCGGCCGATGGCCACGCCGTCGTCGAAGGAGGAGGGCACGCCCAGCTGCGCGAGGTGAGGGCTGGTGAGGCGCTCAGCGGGCGGCAGCCACTCGTGGAAGCTGCCGGTGTCGACGATCAGGCCCAGGCGCTCGCGCGCCGAGCATTCCGCGTAAGAAGACATCACGGCTGCAGCTCCTGGGCGGCCTGGTCCAGCCGCAGGCTGACGACGGCGGGCGTGGCGCCCATGTCGTGGATGGACAGCTGCACGCCGGCGAGCTGGTGGCGCTGGTGGAAGTCGCTGACGACGGCCGACCAGATCGAGCCGAAGCCGCGCGCCGAGGTTTCGATGTGGACGCGGCAGTCGCTGCCGGCCGCGGGCTCCAGCAGCACTTCGAGATTGCCGGAGCCGACCACGCCGACGAGCACCGGCGTGAAGGCGCCGGCCGGTCGCGTGCCGGTGAAGGCGTAGTCCAGGGTTTCGAGGCCAGGGGTGGTCATCTTCTCGTCCTCACCAGTTGCGGAAACGCTTGGGCGGGCTGTACAGGCCGCCGGAGGCGCGCACGAGGTCGCGCATGCTGCGCGCGGCGAGCAGATTGCGTGTGGCGTCACGGGAATCGATGCCGAGGTCGGCCGGCCGCTTGATGACGCCGCGGTCGCGCAGGTTCTCCACCATGCGCGCATCCCGCGCCAGGCCCACGGCGGTGTAGCCGGCCACGCCGCGGATGGCCTGCTCGCGCTCCTCGTCGCTGCGGCACAGCAGCAGGTTGGCGATGCCTTCCTCGGTCAGGATGTGGCTGACGTCCTCGCCGTAGATCATGATGGGCGGCAGGGCCATGCCGGCCTGTTCCTGCAGGGTCCACGCGTCCAGGCGCTCGACGAAAGCGGGCTGCATGTGTTCGCGGAAGGTCTCCACCATCTGCACGACCAGTTTTTGCCCCCGCGGCGTGCCGGCGGCGCCTTGGCGGCCGGCGCGGGATTCCTCACCGGCCTTGAGCCAGGCCGGGCTGGCGTGGCGCCGGCCGCGCGCGTCTGCACCCATATTGGGTGCACCGCCAAAGCCGGTGATGCGACCCAGCGTGGCGGTGGAAGAGTTGCCCTGCAGGTCGATCTGCAGCGTGGAGCCGATGAAGAGGTCGCAGGCGTAGTGGCCGGCGGCCTGGCAGAAGGCGCGGTTGCTGCGCAGGCTGCCGTCGGCGCCGGTGAAGAAGACGTCCGAGCGGGCGCGAATGTAGTCCTCCATGCCCAGCTCGGAGCCGAAGGAATGGATGGACTCCACCCAGCCGGCCTCGATGGCGGGGATCAGCGCCGGGTGCGGGTTCAACGCCCAGTGCTTGCAGATCTTGCCCTTGAGGCCGAGCGACTCGGCATAGGTGGGCAGCAGCAGCTCGATGGCCGCGGTGTCGAAGCCGATGCCGTGGTTGAGGCGCTGCACGCCGTACTCGGCATAGATGCCCTTGATGGCCATCATGGCCATCAGCACCTGGATCTCGCTGATCTGTGCCGGGTCGCGCGTGAACAGCGGTTCGACGAGATTGGGGCGCGGCGCCTGCACGACGAAGTCGACCCAGTCGGCGGGGATGTCGATGCGCGGCAGCACATCCACGATCTCGTTGACCTGGGCGATGACGATGCCACCCGAGAAGGCAGTGGCTTCGACGATGGCCGGTGTGTCCTCGGTGTTGGGGCCGGTGTAGAGATTGCCCTGGGCGTCGGCGGCATGCGCGGCGACCAGCGCCACCTTGGGTGTCAGGTCGACGAAGTAGCGGGCGAACAGCTCGAGATAGGTGTGGATGGCGCCGATCTCGATGCCACCGCTGCTGACCAGCTTGGCCAGGCGCGCGCCCTGCGGCCCGGAAAAGCTGAAGTCCAGGCGCTTGGCGATGCCGCTCTCGAAGATGTCCAGGTGCTCGGGCAGGGCCAGCACGGACTGCACCATGTGCAGATCGCGCACGCGCCGCGAGTCCACCTGCGTCAGCGACTCGGCCAGGAAGTCGGCCTGCTTCTGGTTGTTGCCCTCCAGGCAGACGCGGTCGCCCGGTTGCAGCACGGCTTCCAGCAGGGCTACCACCGCGTCGGTGGCGACGTGCCGTCCCTTCACACCGGTGACTTCGGCCGCTCGCGAGAGGCGCTCGCGGCGCTGGCGGTCGCGCAGATTCCAGGCAGGAGCGTTCATCAATGGCTCCTCAGTGCGCCTTGGCGGCGACGCCCATGACCAGGTCGGGCAGACCGGTTGCGATGCCGGGGAAGATGCAGATCAGCAGTACCGCCAACAGCATCAGGATCACGAAGGGCAGGACGCCCCAGATGATGTCGCGCAGGTCGATGTCGGGCGCGATGTTCTTGATGACGAAGATGTTCAGGCCCACCGGCGGGTGGATGAGGCCGGTCTCCATGACGATGGTCATCAGGATGCCGAACCAGATCAGGTCGAACCCCGCGGCCTTGAGCGGCGGCAGGATGATGGGCGCCGTCATCAGGATGATGCTGACCGGCGGCAGGAAGAAGCCCAGCAGGATGACCATCAGCAGCACCGCCGCCAGCAGCACCCATTTGGACAGCTGCATGCCGACGATCCACTCCGCCGTCGCCTGGCTGATGTGCAGATAGCTCATCACGTACGAGAACAGCAGTGACATGCCGATGATGAACATCAGCATGGTCGACTCCTTCAGCGTCGACGTGAGGATGGGCGCCACGTCCTTGGGGCGCCAGACGCCGTAGATGATGGCAATCAGCGCCAGTGCCAGCAGGGCGCCCAGGCCGGCGGTTTCCGACGGCGTGGCGAAGCCGCCATACAGCGCCACCATGACGCCGATCAGCAGCAGCACGAAGGGCACGACGCGCGGCAGCATCTCGAACTTCTGGCGGCTCGTGAAGGTCTCGTTGGCCAGCAGGGCAGAGGCGGCGCCGGTGCGCTTGTACTCGGCCTCGGCCAGCGCATATTCCTTGCGGTAGCGCAAGGCCGCATAGGTGGCGAACAGCGCGACCAGCAGCACGCCCGGCATGATGCCGGCGAGGAAGAGCCGGCCCAGCGACTGCTCGGCCGCCACCGCGTACAGGATCATCGTGATGGACGGCGGCAGCAGGATGCCCAGGGTGCCACCGGCCGCGATGATGCCGGCCGCGAAACCGGGCGAGTAGCCGCGCTTGCGCATCTCGGGGATGCCGGCGCTGCCGATGGCCGAGCAGGTCGCCGGGCTGGAACCGGCCATGGCGGCGAACAACGCGCAGGCAAACACATTGGCGATGCCCAGGCCGCCGGGAATGCGGCCCATCCACACATGCATGGCGGCGTAGAGGTCCTGGCCGGCGCGTGACTTGCCGATGGCCGCGCCCTTCAGGATGAAGAGGGGAATGGAGAGCAGCGTGATGCTGGCCATCTCCTCGTAGACGTTCTGTGTGACGGTGTCGAGGGCCGACGCCGGCATGAAGATGGCCATGAAGAGCACCGCGACGCTGCCCAGCGCGAACGCGATGGGCGCGCCAGAGAACATGAACAGCAGCGTGACGACGCCGAACAGCGAGCCCAGTAAAAGCATGCTCATGCTGCTGCTCCTTGCGTAGGTTTGAAGAGGCCGTTGACGCGAGCCGTGAGCTGCACCAGCAACTGCAGGCTCAACAGCGTCATGCCCAGGGCCATCAGGCCGTAGGGAATCCACAGTGGCGGCGCCCAGGAGGACGACGTCGTCTGGCCCTCGGCCCAGGCCTCGTGGAACAGCGTCCAGGACTTCCAGGCGAAGAAGGCGCAGAAGGCCGTGCACATCAGGTCCACCAGCATCAGGCGCAGGCGGTTGAGCGAGCGCGGCAGCAGGCCGGCCATGGCCTCGATGCCGACGTGGCCGCGCAAGGCCTGCACGAAGGCGCCGCACAGGAAGGTGGCACCGACCAGGCAGAACACGGCGGCCTCGTCCTGCCAGTCGGTGGACGCTTTCATCACATAGCGCGACACGACGCTGTAGGTCAGCACGCAGGACGCCACCAGCAGGGCCAGCATGCCGAGCACCACCATGGCGTGGTTGACGAAGTTCAGTGCCCGGGCGACGGGCCGCAGCAGCGCGGGTGTGTCGGGGTCGATGCCGGCGACCACCGCCGGCTGCATTTCAAAACCGTGGCTCATGGTGGCCTCAGAGCAGCTTCTGAGCGGCCTTGAGGATGGCGGCGCAGGACTCGTTCTTCTCGCCGAAGTCCTTCCACGCGGTGTCGCGTGCGATGGCCTGCCACTTCTTCAGCGTCGGCTCGTCCATGTCATAGACCTTGGCGCCGGCCTTGGCGTAGATCGCAGCCGCCGCCTGGTCGTCGGCCTTGGCGGCTTCGCGGGCAAAGACCTCCATCTCGGCGCCGACGGCCATCACGATGTCCTGCTGCGCCTTGGGCAGCTTGTTGAAGACCTCCTTGGAGATCATCAGTGGCTCGAACATGAACCAGTAGGTGCGCTGGCGGCCCGAGGTCAGGTGCTTGGCGATCTCCTCCAGCTTGAAGGAGATGAAGCTGGTGGAGGACGTCATGGCCGCGTCCATGGCGCCGGTCTGCATGGCGGCATAGATCTCGTTGGACGGCAGCGTGATGACCGAGGCGCCGGCCTGCTTGAGCATCATGTCCATCTCGCGGCTGCCGCCGCGCACCTTCAGGCCCTTGGCGTCATCCGGCGTCACCAGCGGCCGTGCGCGGCTGGCCACGCCGCCGGCCTGCCAGACCCAGCTGACGATGATGACGCCCTTGTCGTCCAGCACCTTGGACAGCAGCTTGCCGACCTCGGCCGTCTTCCAGGCCGCGCCCTGCTCGTAGCTGGGCACCAGGGCTGGCATCAGGCCGGCATTGGTCTCGGCCACCTCGCCACCGGCATAGGACAGCGGCACCAGGCTCATGTCCAGCGCGCCCTTGCGCATGGCCGAGAACTGCGCGTTGGTCTTCATCAGCGACGAGCCCGGGTAGACCGAGGCCTTCAGCGCGCCGCTGCTGCGCTTCTCGACCTCGGCGGCGAACTTGCGGCATAGGCGGTCGCGGAAGTCGCCCTCGGTCAGCGTGCCGCTGGGGAACTGGTGCGAGATCTTCAGGCTGCCCGCCTGGGCGAAAGCGGTGGGCCAGGCAGTTGCAGCGGCGGTCGCGGCCAGCCAATCGCGTCGGGTCAGGGTCATGCTTGTCTCCAGAGTCCGCCATCAGTGACGGTATGCGGCCGCAGTGTGGGAGCGGCCCCCTGGACGATCAATCAACCCCGCCGGACGACGTTTACGCCGGCTGCAAGGATCGTGGGTTAACCCTTGTTCAACCTAGGGGCCTGGCGGCCTGGAGTTCCGCCGAGTGGCTGCGGCAGGCGGCCAGCAGCGACAGCAGGTTGGGGTCGCGCTCCCGCGTACGCAGGAAGACGACGCTGATCTTCTGGCGCATCTGGAAGCGCGGCTGCAAAGGCACCAGGACCACGTTGCGCGGCAGCACGCCGCGGATGCGACCCGGCAGCACGGTGCAGCCGATGCCGCCGCCCACCAGGTTCATCAGCGAGAAGATGTCGTTGGTCGTCATGACGACATGGGGATCGAAGCCGGCCACGCGGAAGGCGTCGATGAAGCGGTCGTGGGTCACATAGCCTTCGTTCAGCGACACGAAGCGCTCGTCGGCGCAGGCGCTGAGGTCGATCTCGGGCTGCAGCGCATAGGGCGAGTCGGCCGGTGCGGCGAAGAAGATGTCGTCCTCGAACAGCAGCTGCGACTCGACGTCGCTCGCGCCTTCAGGGTGGCCCATGACGGTGGCGTCCACGCTGCCCTCGCGCAGCTTGCGCAGCAGGTCGTTGTTGGAGCCCAGCACCAGCTCGGTCTGGATGTCGGGCTTGCGCAGGCGCAGGCCCATGATGAGGGCCGGCACGGTGACGCTGGTCAGTGAATAGAGAGATCCGATGCGAATTCGGTCGGCGGCATAGCCAGCGATCTCGCGCGTCGCGCGGATGCCATGGGCCATGGTCTGCAGCACCTCGCGTGCGACATCGGCCAGCGCATGGGCGGCGTCGGTGGGTTGCAGGTTGCGGCCTTCGAGCCGGAACAGGCTGCAGCGCGTACCCGTCTCCAGAGAATGCAATGCGCGGTGCACGCTGACGGCGCTGATGCCCAGCCGCTCCGCCGCGCGCGCCAGATTGCCGCTCTCCATGAAGGCGAGCAGGATCTCCAGCTTGCGGAAGGTGATCTCTTCGTCGATGCGGTTGAGCATGACGGGGCATCGTAGCGAGTGCCCGGCGCGCGCGGGCGGCGCATCGTCAGCCTGCGTGCGCGACCTTGACGCCGGCTGTCGGCGGGCGTCATCAGAAGGACGACCAGTCGCCTTGGGCTTCGGCCGCGGCTGCAAGGGCTGGTGCGCGCGGCGCGAAGGGGCGGGCGGGCGGCTTGTCCGGCTTGGCAGCAGGTGCAGCAGCCTTGGCCTTCGGTCTGGCGGCCGGCTCCGTATGCGCCGCTGACAAGGCGCCGACGTTGAAGACCGCCACCGCTTGGGACAGCTTCTGGGCCTGGTGCTTCATGCTCTCGGCCGCGGCGGCGGACTCCTCCACCAAGGCAGCGTTCTGCTGGGTGACCTGGTCCAGCTGGGTGACGGCATTGCCCACCTGCTCGATGCCCTGCGTCTGCTCGTGGCTGGCCGAGCTGATCTCGCCCACCAGGTCGTTGACGCGCTGCACCTGGGCGACGATCTCGTGCATGGTCTTGCCGGCATCACTGACCAGCCGGGAGCCGGCGTCCACCTTCTCGACGCTCTGGCCGATCAGCGTCTTGATCTCCTTGGCGGCCTGGGCGCTGCGCTGCGCGAGCGTGCGCACCTCGCCCGCCACGACGGCGAAGCCGCGCCCCTGCTCGCCGGCCCGGGCCGCTTCGACGGCGGCGTTCAACGCCAGGATGTTGGTCTGGAAGGCGATGCCGTCGATTGTGCCGATGATGTCGGCGATGCGCTTGGAGCTTTCGGTGATGGCCTCCATCGTCGTGACGACGTTGTGCACCACCTCGCCGCCACGCGTCGCGACCTCACGGGCGTTCTGCGACAGCTGCGCGGCCGCGCGGGCGTTGTCGGCGTTCTGGCGCACGGTGGAGGTCAGCTCTTCCATCGACGCGGCGGTCTGCTGCAGATTGGCCGCCTGCTCCTCGGTGCGCTGGCTGAGATCGGTGTTGCCGGCCGAGATCTGCGTGGCGGCCGTCGAGACCGACTCCACGCCGTGGCGGACGTCCGACACGATGTGACGCAGCTTCACGACCATCTGGCCCAGCGCCTGGGACAGCTTGGCAATCTCGTCGCGGCCCTGGGCCGTGATGTCCTGGGACAGGTCGCCGCCGGCCACGGCCTCGGCCAGGCGCACCGCCTCGTTCAGCGGGCGGGTGATGGCGCGGGAGATGGTGAAGCCCAGGCCGATGGCCACCAGCGTCGCCAGGCCGAGGGTCACGGCCAGGTAGACGCCGCTCTTGCTGAACTGGGCCTGGGCCTGGCTGGCATCGGCCTTGGCGCCGTCGTCGTTGAAGCTGACCAGGGCGACGATGGCGGTCTGGGCCTCGTCGAACAGCTTGGACGTCTGCGCGACGGCGGTGATCGCCTCCTCGCGCTGCCCCTGCTTGGCCAGGTCCAGCGCCTTGTCGGCCGCGCTGGCGTAGGTGGCCCATGCCTTGGCCGCCGCCTCGTAGAGCTGCTTCTCCTGGGCGTCGAGGAGGAAGTCCGAGTAGTCCTTGCTGGCCTTGTCGAAGGCCCGCACCGATTCCTTGTAGCGTTCCAGCACCGCGGCGTACTCGTCGGGCTGGCTGACGGCGACGCGGTATTCGCGCGTGCGGACCCGGGTCGCCGTGGTGGCCATCCTGCCGCTGTCGCGCACACCCGCCACGCGGTAGACCAGGATCTTGTCGGTCTGCTCGTAGATGTTGGACATCTGCAGCCACGACAGCGCCGCGAGCAAGGCCATCAGGGCCAGCACGGCGGCGAAGGCTGCGCCCAGCTTGCCTCGGACGGTCAGGTTGCTCAGGAAGCTCATGTCGGTCTCCTTCAGGCGGTGTGAGGCAGGTTGCGCACGGATGCTGGCCTCGTGTTGGTGTGCCCGCAGTGTCATTCAAATTGAATGAAACAAACAAAGTAAATAAATCACACCTACTGAATTAAATGAAGAGAATCGGGCCGTATCCGGTCCCCGCGCCTCACAATTGCCCCATCGAGGTGCTGCCGTGAGGAGCCTGTGCCAGAAGACCTGCCAAGCGTGTCGTTCGAAGAGGGGCTGCGCCGTTGCCTGGGCCGCGTCGAGCTCTACGACCGCATCGCGCGCCGCTTCCTCGACACCCGCGTCGGCGACGCCGACCGGGCAAGGGCGGCCCTGGTCCGCGGCGACCTCGAGGTCTTGCGCAAGGTCTCGCACGACCTGACGTCCACCGCCGGCACGCTGGGCGCCAGTCGGCTGTCCGCCGCCGCGCAGGCCCTGCAGGAGGGCGCCGATGACGGCACGGACAGCGTCGGCCTGAGCCGGCTGCTGGACGCCTTTGCCCTGGAGCACCGCTGCGTCGTCGGCGTGCTGGAGTCCTATGCGCGCGGCGAGGTCGATCTGCGCGCCATTGCCCAAAGGAAGTAGTCAAGTGCCCGAGACCCGCAGCCCCCCGGAGCGCCGCTCCTACTCCACCGCCCATGTCGCCAAGCGCATGGGCGTGTCCATTCCCACCGTGCAGCGCTGGGTGGACGCGGGCCAGTTGCTGGCCTGGAAGACGCTGGGCGGCCATCGCCGCATCGACGCCGACAGCGCCGACGAACTGATCAGCCGGCATTCCGGCGCGGCCGTGGGGCCGGCGCCTGCCGAGGCGGCCCTCAACATCGTCATCGTCGACGACAACCCGGACGATCGCGACCTGCTCGCCGCTCTGGTCGATGAGGCGTTTCCGGGGGCGTCGGTGACCGTGGCCGACAACGGCTTCGTCGGCCTCGTGGCCATAGGCAAGACACAGGCGGATGTCGTCATCACCGACATCCAGATGCCCCATATGGACGGCCTCGAGATGCTCAGGCAGCTCGCCGCCAGCGAAGGCCAGAGTCCGCGTGCCCTGGTGGCCGTGACCAGCCTGACGCCCCGCCAACTGGCGCAGCGCGGTGAACTGCCCGGCGCCGTCCAGTACATGCGCAAGCCCATCGTCGATCCCGTCGCCTTCATCCGGATTCTGAAGGCCGTGGTCGACGGTGCGCGCTGAGCCCCATCCAGCGAGTCCCCCACCCATGTTCAAGACCCTGCGCTCATCCCTGTACACCATCGGCTTGACGGCGGTCGTCACCATCCTCGCGGTGCTGGCCTTCGCGCTGTGGAGCTTCGAGTCGCTGGGGCGCAGCGCGGCCCAGGCGCAGGACTCCTCGGCGGTGGTGGCCAATGTGCTGCCGCCGCCGCTCTATCTGATCGAAGCCCGGCTGGTGCTGTCGCAGACGGTCGAGGGCACGCTGCCGGTCGCGACCGGGCGGGCCGAGCTGCAGCGGCTGGCCGCGGAAAGCCGCCGCGAGCTCGCGGCCTGGACGGCCGGCGGGCCGCCGGAGCTGCAGCGGCTGATCGCCGGCGACGTGGCGCGCACCAGCCGGCAGATGTTCGACGGCGCGGCTCGCGTCATTTCTGCGGCCGAGGCGGGCGACGCGGCCCGGGCGCGTGCGGAACTCGCCGGCGTGCAGTCGGTCTATGAGACCCATCGCCGGGCCATCGACGCCGTGGTCACCGCGGGGCGACATGAGGAGAGCCTGGCGGTGGCCGCCTTCGACCGCACGCGCCGTGACGGCGTCTGGGCGTTGCTGGCCCTGGCCTTCGTCTTCCTGTTCGCGGCCGCGCTGAGCTATGCCCGGGCCTTGCGTTCGGTGCTGCAGCCGGTCGAGGAATGCCTGGCGCTGGCCAACCGCGTCGCCGACGGCGACCTGCATCCCGAGCAGCCCAGTCCGCGGACCGACGAACTGGGCCAGTTGCAGAACGCGCTGGGCCGCATGACGGAGAAGCTGGCCACCGGCCGCGAGAACCTCGTGCGGGCGCGTGACGCGGCCGAGCAGGCCGGCCGGGCCAAGGCCGACTTCCTGGCCAATATGAGCCACGAGATCCGCACGCCGATGAACGCCGTGCTCGGGCTGACCCACATCGTGCTGCGCACGACGCTGACCACCCGCCAGCGTGACTACCTGGAGAAGATCCAGGGCGCAGGCAAGTCGCTGCTGCGCCTCATCAACGACATCCTCGATTTCTCCAAGATCGACGCCGGCAAGCTGGAACTGGAGAGCGCGCCTTTCGAGCTCGACCCCGTCTTCGACGAGATCGCGACGGCCTTGAACGCGCTGATCGGCGACAAGCCCGTGGAGCTGGTGGTCTGCCGCGGCGACGGCGTGCCCAACGCCTTGCTGGGCGACGCGCTGCGCCTGAAGCAGGTGCTGCTGAACCTGTCGGCCAACGCGGTGAAGTTCACCAGCCAGGGCGAGATCTGCATCAGCGTCGCGCGCGTGGCGGATGGCTCGGCCGATGAGTCGACCGCGCCGGCGATCCGGTTCTCGGTGCGGGACACGGGCGCCGGCATCCCCGTTGAATCGCAGCCGCAGCTCTTCCATGCCTTCAGCCAGGCCGACAGCTCGACGACGCGCAAGCATGGCGGCACCGGCCTGGGCCTGGCGATCAGCCAACGCATCGTCGCGCTGATGGGCGGCAACATCGAGCTGCAGAGCACGCCGGGCCATGGCAGCACCTTCAGCTTCTCGGTCGCGCTGCGGGAGCCCGCCGCCGGCGCAACCCCGGCCGCTGAGGCACTGGAGCGGGCCGGCGCGACGCGCCACCTGCTCAAGGGCATGAACGCCTTGGTGGTGGACGACAACTTCACCGCCCGTTTGACGATGGTGGCCATGCTGCGCTCCTTCGGCATGAGCGTCGTCGAAGCCGCCTCGGGCACGCAGGCGCTGGAAGTGGCCCGCGCGGCGCAGGGCAAGGGCCAGCACTTCGCGGTCGCCCTGGTGGACTGGCGCATGCCCGACCTGGACGGCTTCGCCGTCGTGGATGCGCTGCGGGCCTACGACTCGCTGTCGTCGGCCTCCTTCATCATGGTGTCGGCCTACGACCGCGACGTGGTGGAGGCGGCCATGCCCGAGCACGCACCCGACGGCCTGCTGCAGAAGCCCGTGACGCCCTCGACGCTGCTGGACACGCTGTACGGCGTCATCGTCAGGGGCGGTCTCGCCACCTACG
Source organism: Roseateles sp. P1_C1_2 (assembly GCF_056406535.1). NCBI lineage: Bacteria > Pseudomonadati > Pseudomonadota > Betaproteobacteria > Burkholderiales > Sphaerotilaceae > Roseateles > Roseateles sp. P1_C1_2. Next base: position 35,909 of record NZ_JBFUAB010000006.1, on the reverse strand, counting down.
AGCCGGCGCCGCAGCAGCTTGCGCCGGTGGCCCAGCTGAGCGGGCGCGTGCTGCTGGTCGAGGACAACGACATCAACCAGCTGGTGGCCGTCGAACTGCTTGGCGCCTTCGGGCTGGAGGTGCTGGTCGCCGACGACGCGATCCAGGCGCTGGAGCAGCTGAAGCGGCACCGCTTCGACGCCATCGTCATGGACGTCCAGATGCCCGGCATGGACGGCTTCGAGGCCACCGGCATCATCCGCCAGCTGCCGGATTGCCGCGAGTTGCCCATCATCGCGATGACGGCCAATTCGCTGGCCGGTGAACGCGAGAAATGCCTGGCCGCGGGGATGTCGGACTACCTCTCCAAGCCCATCGAGCCGGAGCTGCTGGCGCAGTGCATGGCGCGCTGGATGCCGGCCCGGGAGGCCGCCACCGCCTGAAGCTTCAGACGTGCATCCAGGCCGCGCCGCCCAGGGCCATGCCGACAAGGCCGGCGACGATGGTCGCCCACTCCATCCAGCGCTTCTTGGTCAGCAGCGTGATGGCGGCCAGCGCGATGGAAACCTGCAGGGCCGTCGTCGCCTGGGCCCAGCGGTGATGCAGATGGATCTGCTCGGCGCTCATCTCGTCGAAATGCTTGGACTCCGCTTCCAGCTTCTCGGCGTTGAGCTTGATCTCGTTCTTTTCCTTCTCGTAGCGCGCGATCTTGTCGCGGTACTTGGCCTTCTGCTCTTCGTTGTTGCTCAGGTCCAGGGCCAGCTCTGACAGGTTCTGCTTGCTGCTCTTGGACTGGAAGAAGGCCCATTGGTTGCTGGCCTCGGTCTTCTTGATGGCCGCGTCGTTCTTGTACAGGGCGGCGTTCACCTGCGTCACGCCACCGGTGTAGGAGAAGAAGGCACCGACGGTGGCCAGGATGGCCGTGATGACGGCCAGCTTGCCGGCAAAGCCCTTGGGCTCGTGCTGGGCGGCGTGCTCCAACTCGTGGTCGTGAGGCCCGTGGACGTGGAAGCCGTGTCCGGACATGGTTTTATTCCTTGCGTAGGTAATCGACGAAGTCGAAGCGCATGCCGTTGGCGCTGAGGCGCGGCTCACGGGCTGCTTCGGTGAATTGCTCTCGCGGCCAGGCCGGGAAATGCCTGTCCGCATCAGGGTAGACGACATCCACCTCGGTCAGCGCCAGCTTGTCAGCCAGCGGCAAGGCCAGCGCATAGATCTCGCCGCCGCCGATGACGCAGACCTCGGGTGCGGCTGCGCAGGCCGCGAGGGCCGCGTCCAGGCTGGCGAACACCTCGGCGCCGGGCAGCTCGCTCACAGAGCGGCTGACGACGAGATTGCGCCGGCCGGGCAGGGGGCGGAACTTGGCCGGAATCGAGTCCCAGGTCTTGCGGCCCATGACGACGGGCTTGCCCACGGTCAGCGCCTTGAAGCGTGCCATGTCCTCGGGCAGATGCCAGAGCAGGGCGTTGTCGCGCCCGATGGCGCCGTCGCGGGCCACGGCCGCGACGAGAGTGATCCAGCTCATACCGCCACCGGCGCCTTGATGGCCGGATGCGGGTCGTAGCCGCTCAGCTCGAAGTCCTCGTACTCGTAGTCGAAGATGGACGCCGGCCGGCGCTTGATCGTCATCGTCGGGTAGGCGCGCGGATCGCGGGCGAGCTGGGTCTGCACCTGCTCCACGTGGTTGTCGTAGATGTGGCAGTCGCCGCCGGTCCAGATGAAGTCACCGAGCTCAAGATCGCACTGCTGGGCCAGCATCATGGTCAGCAGCGCATAGGACGCAATGTTGAAGGGCACGCCGAGGAAGATGTCGGCGCTGCGCTGGTAGAGCTGGCAACTGAGCTTGCCGTCGGCCACGTAGAACTGGAAAAAGGCGTGGCAGGGCATCAGCGCCATCTTCGGCAGCTCGGCCACATTCCAGGCGCTGACGATGATGCGGCGCGAGTCCGGGTTGGACTTCAGCGTCTTCACCACGTCGGCGATCTGGTCGATGTGGCCGCCGTCCGGCGTCGGCCACGAGCGCCATTGCACGCCGTAAACCGGGCCGAGGTCGCCGTCCTCACGCGCCCACTCGTTCCAGATCGTCACGCCGCGCTCTTGCAGCCATTTGACGTTGCTGTCGCCGCGCAGGAACCACAGCAGTTCCAGCACGATGGACTTCAGGTGCACCTTCTTCGTCGTCACCAGCGGGAAGCCCTGGGCCAGGTCGAAGCGCATCTGGTGGCCGAACACGCTGCGCGTGCCGGTGCCAGTGCGGTCGCCTTTCTGTACGCCATGCTCGTAGACATGGCGCATGAAATCTTCATATTGCTGGGGAGGGCGGGGCGGAGCAGTCATGGACGGCATTGTCTCTGCTCGGACGAGGTGGCCCATCCAGAGGGATGCGCGCCTTGCCTCACTTCATGGTGTCTGTGACGCGGTGCTGCGGTGCGGGCGCGTGTTCGCCACTTTGACTGCTGCCGGTGATTCCGAACTTCAAACTTACCGGGTCCGAACGTAAACCGGGATAGTTACACGCGCCCCGCAATTCACGTGGACGATCGGTTTTGTTTGCAGTCCCGGGAATTCGAGTTGATTGGCCAAGGCAGGATAGTGGCGTTTCATGAAATCTCGCGCGCGATCAATGTCGTCTGAGTATTTTATGGCCAACCTGCCGCTCTCTTGAGAATATTCCACATCGCCCACATAAATTACCTTGCCGGCAGGGGCGTGAAACGACAGTACTTGGTCGTCGCCGCACGGGCCATACGCTTGGCCAAAAGCGCCTCCACTGATGCCTTCGGGAAGAATGAGTTGAATATGATATTCGTTCGGAAACATTGCGGCGGAAACTCTTCCCACAATGTAGCCTTCTTCCGGGTAGGTGTTTATGGCCGCCATGGCGCCAATTTTCACTTTCCCTTCAATGATTTCGCCAGGTGCAATTGCTACGCGAAAGCGGGGTTTTGCACCCAGGACAATGATCGCGTCTTGTGAATTGTGGGCAAGCGTCGCAGATTTCTCGAGATTGCTAAAGCTGACGCAACCCGTTGTAGAGAAAATTGCGCAAATAGAAAGTATGACGAGGAACGTTCTCATTGGCTATGGAGTGGAAAGGCAGTCAATAAAGCTGCAAGCGCCAGCATCGGGGTCAGACGCCACGCTCGCACGCTTGGGGCTTAGGAGCTCCGGGCCGACTCGAGAGACGTCTGCTCGGCGTCAGATCTCAAATTTAACTCCATCAGTTTCCAGCCCAAACTGCATCGCCGCCAGCTTGGCATACAGCCCGCCGCGCGCGACCAGTTCGTCATGCCGCCCGATATCCACGATGCGTCCCGCATCCAGCACCACGATGCGATCGGCCTTCTGGATGGTGGCCAGGCGGTGGGCAATGACCAGCGTCGTGCGGTGCTGCATCGCGGCCTCCAGGGCCGCCTGCACGACGCGTTCGCTTTCGGCATCCAGCGCGCTCGTCGCTTCGTCCAGCAGCAGCAGCGGCGGGTTCTTCAACATGGCGCGGGCGATGCTGATGCGCTGGCGCTGGCCGCCGGACAGCCGCACGCCGCGCTCGCCCAGGAAGCTGGCGTAGCCCTCGGGCAGCGCACGGATGAAGTCGTCGGCAAAGGCGGCCTCGGCTGCGGCCATGACCTCTTCGTCGCTCGCCGTCGGCCGGCCATAACGAATGTTCTCCATCGCCGTCGTCGAGAAGATGACGCTGTCCTGCGGCACGACGCCGATGCTGGCGCGCAGGTCGTTGAGGCTCAGCTCGCGGGTCTCCACGCCGTTGAGCCGGATCGAGCCGGACTGCGGGTCGTAGAAGCGCAGCAGCATCTGGAAGACCGTGCTCTTGCCCGCGCCGCTGGGGCCGACGAGGGCGACCGTTTCGCCCGCCGCGACGCTCAGGCTGAGTCCGTCCAGCGCCGGCGTCGCGGGCCGGGAGGGATAGTGGAACTGGATGGCGTCGAACTCGACGCGGCTGCCACCGGTGGTCACGGTCAAGGCGCTTGGTTGGGCGGGCTCGGCCACCGGCGAACGCGCTTCCATCAGCTCGATGAGGCGCTCCGTGGCGCCTGCCGCGCGCAGCACATCGCCCCAGACCTCGGCCAGCACGGCCACGCTGCTGACGAGCAGGGTCACGTAGACGACGGTCTGGCCCAGGTGCCCCGCAGTGATCTTGCCGGCCACGACGGCCTGGGTGCCTTGGTACAGGCCCCACAGCATCGCGCCGAACACGGCCGTGATGATGAAGGCCACCATGAAGCTGCGGATGCGGGTGCGCTTGCGGGCGGTGTCGAAGGCGGCCTCGCTGGCGGCCGAGAAGCGCCGCGCCTCGGCGGCCTCCTGGGTGTAGCTCTGCACGACGGTGACGGCGTTCAGCACCTCGGCGGCGATGGCCGAGGTGTCGGCGACGCGGTCCTGGCTGGCGCGCGACAGCTTGCGCACGCGGCGGCCGAAATACAGCGCCGGCGCCACGATCAGCACCAGGATGCCCAGCACCTGGCCCATCACATAGGGGTTGGTGACGACCAGCATCACCAGCGCGCCCGTGCCCATGACGATGTTGCGCAGGCCCATGGACAGGCTGGAGCCGACGACGGTCTGCACGACGGTGGTGTCGGTCGTGATGCGGCTCAGCACCTCGCCGGTCTGCGTCGTCTCGAAGAACTCGGGGCTCTGGCGCAGCACATGGGTGTAGACGGCATTGCGCAGGTCGGCGGTGACGCGTTCGCCCAGCCAGGTGACCATGTAGAAGCGCGAGGCCGAGAACAGGCCGAGGGCGGCGCCGACGCCGAACATCGCCAGGAAATGCTCGCGCAGCGCCATCAGCCGCTCGCCGGGATCGCCGGCCGAAAAGCCCGCATCGATGAGGCCGCGCAGCGCCAGCGGGAAGGCCAGCGTGGCCATGGCCGACAGCAGCAGGGCCATGAAGGCCATCGCGATGCGGCCGCGGTAGGGCCGCAGGAAGGGCGCCAGGCCGCTCAGGGAGCGGGCCTGCTTGGCGGCGGGGCGTTCGGAGGAGGAACTCATGGGGTTACAGCTTTTTCCCGTTCAGCACGGCGCAGGTGCGGGCCAGCATCGCGTCGTCAAGGTCTTGGTGGCAGAGCAGTTGCAGCACATGGGTGCGCCAGCGTGCGCCGTGGTCGTCGTGGAAGTCGGGCACACCGGGCCAGACGCGGTCCCAGCGGAACACCGCAAAGCCGGCAGCGCGCAGCGCGGCATAGGCGGGCTCGGCATCGTCCACCCACAGCGGCATCACATAGGGCGCGGCCTGCGCGGGCAGGTCGCCCAGCAAGGGGCGGGCGCCAGGCAGGTTCTGCGTGAGGCGATGCAGCGTCTCGTAATTGGCGCGGCGGCGGGCGACGATGCGCTGGCGCGGCAGGCCGAAGAGCTGTCGCGTCAGCGCGGGCGGGGCCTGTTCGCAGCGGCCCAGGTCGCACTCGGCCATGTTCTCGGCCTCGCTCAGCACGCGCCGCGGGGCGCTCGCGGCCGGCGGGCGCAACGGGCCGTTCTTCAGGCGGAAGAGGGCGCCCAGCGCCGTGTTCAGGCCGGTCAGGCGGCCCTGCTCGCTGCCGCGCTCCAGCAGGTCCACCCAGGCCTTGATCTGCTGCCTGGCACCGGCCGGCTGCAGCGTCTGCACGGGCAGCGGCTGGGCCGAGGCCAGCAGGCCGCCTTCCGAGACCGGGAAGAACTTGGACACACTGGCCGTCGCCAGGTCACCCCAGTGGCCGATGGGCCGCTCGCCGGCTTGGCCGAAGAAGCTGTGGGCGCAGTCCTCCACCAGCGCAATGCCGTGCCGGTCGCACCAGGCCCTCGCGACGGCCAGCGAGCGCGGCAGGCCGAAGAGCTGGGCCACGACCAGCGCGCGCGTGCGGGGTGCCGGTGTGATGGCGTCCAGCGCCGGCAGGCCGTCGGGGCCGAGGGGATAGAACTGCACGGCCGCACCGGCCGCACGCAGCGGCGCGACCAGCGTGGGGCAGTGGTAGCTGGGGGCCAGCACGCTGTCGCCGGCCTGCACGCCCAGCGCCTTCATCGCGGCGAACAGGGCGGCGCGGCCGCTGGTCAGCCGCCGGGTGTGGGGCAGGTCGTCGACGGCGGGCAGGCCGGCGGCGCGCTCGCCTGAGAAGTTATCCCAGCCAAAGGTGGGACGTGTGGGTTGACGGGCAGTAGGCGAAGACATGGGCGGCGGATTGTGGGTCACGGCAGTGGTGGGCGGCCCGCGTAGCCGGTCAATTCCAGATAGCCGGCGCCCAGTGGGCGCTTTTCGGCGTCGAACAGCTGGGCGGCGCCTTCCCAGTAGACGAGGCCGCTGCTGTGGCGCGCGTCAATCTCCTGGGCGTCGAAATAGGTGCTCAGCAGCATCTCGCCGGCGGGGCTCTTCAGCCGCCATTCGACCGGGTAGCGGGCGCCGGTGGCCGGGCTGGTCCAGTGCCGGGTCGGCGTCATCTCGACCTCGTCGGGCGTGAAGCTGCGGTCGGGCTGGCCGGGCGCGCGCAGGCTGCCGCCGGCCCAGTCCCGGCTGCCGTCCTTGCGGCGCAGCTGGAACAGGGTCAGCGCGCGGCCGTCGTGCAGGTTCAGCCCAAGCCAGTCCCAGCCCACCGCCTGGCCCAGCAGGCTGTCGCTCCATTCATGGTCCAGCCAGGCGCGGCCGGCGAGGCTGTGGCGCTGGCCGTCCAGCGTCAGCGCCGCCTGGGTGGCGAGCTGGGGCCGGGTGTAGTAGCGGCTGAACTGCGCGGCATCGGGCCCCTTGCGCGACAGGCCGGCATCGCCCTGCAGCAGCGGCGCATCGGGCGCGGCCAGTTTCAGCTCCAGGGCGAAGCCGGGGCCGCTGAAGGCGGCGCGGTAGCCGTCGCCGCTGCGCTTCAAGCTCCAGTCGCGCAGCTTGACGTCGCAATCGCCCGTCATGGCGTGCACGGCGCCGGGCAGGGCGCGCAGCAGGCGCTGGCCGTGGCGCTGCTGCTTCGCGCCGAGGTCGGACAGGGCGACATGGCCGAGCAGCAGCTGCTTGGCCGCCAGGCCGCTGGGATGGTCGGCGGCCGCGGGGCCGGGCAGGCGGAAGAAGGTGAGCTGGTAGCCGAAGCGTGGTGGGCCGCCAGCGTCGCCGAGCAAGCCGGTCAGGTACCACCACTCGATGTTCTGCTGCGGATGCGCGCCGAAGTCGGCCGGGAATTGCAGGGCGGCCCGGGCCTGCAGTGGCAGTGCGGCGATCAGCAGGACGCGGCGCTTCATCATCACGCGTCCTCCCTCACGGCACGTACGGCGTCGGGGCCGAGGGCGCGCCGGCCGGCCAGCAGCGAGGCGCCGACGGCCGCGGCAAAGGCCAGGCCGACCAGGGCGGCCAGGCGCGCGAGGGGCAGATGCATCTCCATGCTCCAGTGAAAACTCTGCGGGTTGACGACGTAGACGAGGATGGCGCTCAGGCCCAGCCCCAGCGCCAGGCCCGCGAGCGCGCCGGCGCCGCCCTGCAAGCTCGCCTCGATGAGCAGCAGCCGCATCAGCTGGCGCCGCGACAGGCCCAGGTGCCGCAACAGGCCGAACTCGCGGCGTCGCGCCAGCGCCTGGGCCGACTGGCTGGCGATGACGCCGAACAGGCCGACGGCCAGGGCGACGGCCTGCAGCCACAGGGTGATGGCGAAGCTGCGGTCGAAGATCTTCAGCGACAGCGCGCGCAGTTCGCCGGCGGCGGCCATCTCGACGTTGTCGCCGCCCAGCTGGCGCACCGCGGCGCGCGCGCTGTCCAGCGTCTGCCCCGGCGCCAGCCACAGTGCCAGCTCGGTGGTGGTCGTGTCGCCGCTGGCGCGGCGGTAGTCGGCCAGGGCCATCCACAGCGCGGTGTTCTGGCGCGAATAGTCGCGCCAGACGCCCTGCACCTGCAGCTGGACGGTGCGGCCGCTGTCGACCAGTTCGGCCTGCAAGACGCGGCCAGGCTGCAGCCCGTCGCGGTCGCGCCCGGCTTCGTTGACCCAGACGGGCAAGGCGCCGGGCGCGGCAGCGCCCTGCCAGCGCTCGATCAGGGGCAGGCTGCCGGTCTCGACGTCGCGCGTCGTCAGAGCCACCGGGTCGGCCCCCGCTGCCAGGCGCAGCCGGGCGGTGCGCTGCGGGATGGCACGGGCGACCTGGGGCAGGCGAGGCAGGGCTTCCAGCAGCGCCGCGGGGATGGGCGCCGGGACGCCGTCGCCGATGCGAAGTGCGCTGCGCACATAGAGGTCGGCCGGCAGCGCATGGTCCAGCCAGCGCATCAGCGACTCGCGGAAGCTGCCGATCATGACCGTCATCGCCACCGCCAGGGCCAGCGCGACGAGGACGCCGGCGAGCGAGCGGCGCGCCTCGGTCGCCTGGTCGCGGCTACGCTCGCGGGCCAGCAGCAGCAGCGCCCCTTGTGCTCTTGCCGGTAGGCGCGACAACAAGGCGGTCAGGCCCTGCACCAGGGCCGGCACCAGCGCCAGGCCGCCCATCAGCAGGAAGAACATGGCCAGGTAGGCGGCGACGGGGGTGTCGTTAAAAAGAGGGGGCAGCCAGGACAGCGCTGCACCCAGGGCCAGCAGCGCGAGGCCGGCCCAGGCCGGCAGCGTGCGACCGGCGGGCAGGCCCAGGCCCTTGAGCACGAGGGCGGGCGCGATGCGGCGCACCGTCAGCGCCGGCGCCAGCGCGGCGAGGAGAGCCGCGGCCAGGCCCAGGGCGCCATAGACCACGGCGGGCAGCAGCAGGGGCTGGTTGAACAGCAGTTCGGCCGACGAGCCGTTGGCGCCGTGCAGGCCGAGGTCGCTGCCCATCAGCTTGAGCGCCCCAGCCGCCAGGCCCACGCCCAGGGCCAGGCCCAGCAGCGTGCCGGCGACGCCGATGACCGCGCCTTCGGTCAGGATCAGGCGCCAGCGCATGCGCGCGGACACGCCCAGCACGCCCACCAGGGCCCATTGCGGCAGGCGTTGGGCGGTGGCCAGCGACAGCACGGCGTAGACGAGGAAGCTGCCGGTGAACAGCGCCATCAGCGCCAGCAGGCCGAGGTTGACGCGGTAGGAGCGCGTCATGTCGGACAGATGGGCGCCGACATCGGCCGGCGGCGTGGCCTGCCAGCGCGTGGGCAGGCGGGCGGCCCAGGCGCTCGCGTCCGTGCCGGGCGCGAGCTGCACGTCGATGCGGTCCAGGCTGCCGACGCGGCCGAACAGCGCCTGGGCATCGGCGATGTCGAGCACGCCCAGCGGCGTGTTGTCGGCAGCGACGCGGCCACCGATGCTGAGCTCGATGTCGCGCGGCGTGCCACCGCCGGGCAGGCGCAGCGTCAGCTTGGTGGCGCCGGCAGGCAGCAGCTTGCGGGCGGCGCCGTTCAGGTGCACGGCGTTGGCGCCCATCAGGCCGGTGATGCCGCCGTCGACCTGTGGCGTCAGCTCGGGCGCCAGCGGTTGGCCGGCGGCGGCCGAGGCCAGCAGGGCCAGCGGGTCCAGGCCGATGAGGTGGATGGACAGGCCGCGTCCGCCGGGCCCGACCTGGCCGGGCCACAAGGCCAGCGCCTCGACGACGGGGCTGGCGGCAGCGACCTCGGGGCGGTTAAGCAGCTCGACGAGATCGGCATCGGTCAGCGCGCCGGAACGCGCCTTGACCACCAGGTCGGGCTGGCCGTTGACGCCGCGCGCCGCCCGTGCGAACTCGGCGAGGGCGGCGCCATTGAGCAGGTGCACGCCGAAGGCCAGGGCGACGCCGAGCATGACGGCGACGACGGCGAGCAGGACGCGGCCGGGCTGGTCACGCCAGGCGGGCCAGCTGAAGTGGCGCCACAAGGTCATTCCGCGTGCAGCCCGCTGGCGTCCAGCCGCAGCCGCCGGTCCGTGRCCTCGGCCGCGCGCTCCGAGTGCGTGACCAGCAGGCAGGCCGCACCGGCTTCTTGCGTGCAGCGCCGCAGCAGTTCCAGCACCTCGCCGRCATGGCGGGGGTCGAGGTTGCCGGTGGGCTCGTCGGCCAGCACGAGGCGCGGGCGGTGGACCAGGGCGCGCGCGATCGCCACGCGCTGCAGCTGGCCACCTGACAGCTGGCGCGGCATGCGTGCCGCCAGCGGGGCCAGTTCGACCGCGGCCAGCATCTGGCGCACGCGTTCGTCGTCACGCTGGCCCAGCAGGCGCAGCGGCAGGGCGACGTTGTCGGCCACGTTCAGATGGGGCAGCAGGTGGAAGGCCTGGAAGATGAAGCCCAGCTCGCGGCGGCGCAGCGCCGAGCGGGCGTCGTCGTCGAGGCTGCGCAGGTCCTGGCCGGCCAGCGTGATGGAACCGGCGTCGGCCTCGTCCAGGCCGGCCAGGCAGTTCAGCAGCGTGGACTTGCCGCTGCCGGACTCGCCGAGCAGGGCGACGATCTCGCCGGCCTGCAGGTCCAGGTCCACCTCGGAAAACACCGCCACCTCGCCATAGGCCTTGGACAGGCGGCGTGCACTCAAAAGACTCATGGACCGGATTCTGGGTCCTGTCGAGCGGCGTTCGCCCGACCCTTGGGCGGCGCGAGCTTGACGCCGCGCCGCGCCAGGGCCTCGCGCAGCAGCAGTTCGGCCTGCGCGTTGGCGCTGCGCAGCTCCGTCGCCGCGAGCCGCTCGACCTCGGCCCACAGCGCGGGGTCGACGCGCAGCGGGAAGGACTTCTTGTCGGGGCTGGCCATGCCTGCAGGATCAGGTGTACAGCGTGCCCGTGTTCACCACGGGTTGGGTTTCGCGATCCGAACACAGCACGACCAGCAGATTGCTGACCATGGCCGCGCGACGCTCGTCGTCCAGCACGACGATGTCGCGCTCGCTCAGGCCCTTGAGCGCGGCCTCGACCATGCCGACCGCGCCCTGCACGATCTTGCTGCGGGCGCCGACGATGGCCTCGGCCTGCTGGCGGCGCAGCATCACCTGGGCGATCTCGGGGGCATAGGCGAGGTGGCTGATCTTGGCGTCCAGCACGTCGACACCGGCATCGTGGAAGCGGGCCTGCAGTTCGGTGCGCAGGGCTTGCGCCACGGCGTCCTGGCCGCCGCGCAGCGTCACCTCGCCGGCGTCGACTTCGTCCGCATGGTCATAGGCATAGCAGGCGGCCAGGTGGCGGATGGCGGCTTCGGCCTGCACGCGCACATAGCCCTCGTAGTCGTCGACCTGGAACAGCGCCTGGGCCGTGTCGCGCACCCGCCAGACGACGACGGCGGCGATCTCGATGGGGTTGCCGCGCTGGTCGTTGACCTTGAGCACCGGCGCGTTCAGGTTGCGGTCGCGCAGGGAGACGCGCTTCTTGAGGGCCAGCGGGTTGGCCCAGCGCAGGCCGGCGCCACGGTCGCTGCCGGTGTAGGCGCCGAACAGCGTCAGCGCGGCGGCCTGGTTGGGGTTGAGCATGTACAGGCCGATCAGCACGAAGAGGCCGGCCAGACCGAGCGGGATGCCGTAGAGCGGCAGGCCGCGCGTCAGCATGAACAGGCCTGCGCCGGCGAGCGCCAGGCCCACGACGGCCATCAGATAGCCGTTGCTGGCCAGCGCCGGCTTCTCGGTCACGAGGGTGCGCGACGGGGAGTGATTGGGCATGGTGAACTTGTCTCAAAAGTGAATCAAAGTGATATCACTTTAGCGAGGCTTTGCAACGCGCGCAAGCGGAGATTGAAAACTATCCGATGAGGCGCTGGAGGCCGGCCAGCAGTTCGGCAATCGGCTGGGGGCCGTCGCAGGCGATGACGCGGCGCTGGGGCATGCTGCGCAGCCAGGTGATCTGGCGCTTGGCCAGCTGGCGAGTGGCGGCGATGCCGCGCTCGCGCAGGTCGGAGAAGTCTTCGCTGTCGAGGGCTTCCCAGGCTTGGCGATAGCCCACGCAGCGCATGGACGGCAGGGCCAGGCTCAGGTCGCCGCGGGCGCGCAGCGTCTTCACTTCGTCGACAAGACCGGCTGCGAGCATGACGTCGAAACGCTGGGCCAGGCGTTCGTGCAGCCAGGCGCGGTCGGTGGGTTCGAGCGAGAACAGCGGCCAGTCCACACCTGCGTCACGCGAGGCGGCGTGCAGTGCGCTCAAGGGCTGGCCGGTCAGGCGGATGACCTCGAGGGCGCGCTGGATGCGCTGGCTGTCGTTGGGCGCCAGGCGGGCGCCGGTCTCGGGGTCAAGCCTCGCCAGCTCGGCATGCATGGCCGGCCACCCGACCTGGGCCGCCTCGGCGTCGATGGCCGCGCGCAGTTCGGCATCGGCCTGGGGCAGGGCGGAGAGGCCGTCGAACAGGGCCTTGAAGTACAGCATCGTGCCGCCCACCAGCAGCGGCAGCCGGCCGCGTGCGCTGATCTCGGCGGCAAGCCGCTTGGCATCGCGCACGAACTCGGCGGCCGAGTAGCTCTCGGTCGGGTCGAGGATGTCGATCAGGTGGTGGGGCGCTGCGGCCTGCTCGGGGGCCGTGGGCTTGGCCGTGCCGATGTCCATGCCGCGGTAGACCAGGGCCGAGTCGACGCTGATGATCTCGACCGGCAGCACCTCCGCAATCGCGAGGGCCGCCGCCGTCTTGCCGCAGCCCGTGGGGCCGGCAAGACAGATTGGGGTCAGAACTTCTCCCATGGAGCGAGGTAGCGCCATTGGCCGACGGGCAGGTGGCCCAGCGGGATGCGGCCGATGCGCACGCGCTTCAGCCCGACGACCTTGAGGCCGACCAGCTCGCACATGCGGCGGATCTGGCGCTTCTTGCCCTCGCGCAGCACGAAGCGCAGCTGATGCTCGTTCTGCCAGCTGACCTTGGCCGGCTTGAGCTCCTCGCCGTCCAGTTCCAGGCCGTGGTTGAGCAGGGCGAGCTTGTTGTTCGACAGCGCCGCATTGGGCACCGTGCCCTCGGGCACCGGCTCGGCCCCGGGCAGGCCGACGAACTCGACGCGCACGAGGTATTCCTTCTCCACGTCGGAGTCGTCGCCGATCAGCACGCGGGCGATGCGGCCGTCCTGGGTCAGCACCAGCAGGCCGGTGGAGTCGATGTCCAGCCGCCCCGCGGGCGCGAGATTGCGATGGTGGCCGGCGTTGGGCTTGATGCCGGAGGCATCTTCCGTCCAGCGGTTCTCGGGCTGGAAGAGCACGACGGCCGGCTCATAGCCGTCCTCGGCCTGGCCGGAGACATAGCCGATGGGCTTGTGCAGCAGCACGGTGACGAGCTGGGCCTGCTGGTTGCGGGCGGCCGGGTCGATGTCGATCTGCACGTCGGGGCCGACGCGCTGGCCGAGCACGGCGACCTTGCCATTGACGCGCACCCAGCCGGCGGCGATCCAGTCGTCGGCCTCGCGGCGCGAGGCGAGCTTCAACTCGCCCATGCGCTTGGACAGGCGCTCGCCGTCCTCGGGTGCCACCTCACGGGCCGGGTTGCGGCGCTGCTGAGGGCGCTGCGGCGGCTCGAAGCCGGGGCCGCGGTTGGCGACGCGGCGCTGGTCGACGCGCGGCGGGCGGTCCGAAGGCGGGCGCTCGTCCGGCCGGGCACGGGGGGCGCGCTCAGGGCGCTGTGGCGCATCGCCGCGGTACTGCGGCGGGCGCTCGTCCGGCCGCGCACGCGGGCCGCGCTCGGGCCGTGGCGGTGCGTCGCCGCGGTGTTGCGGGGGGCGTTCGTCTTGTTTCGCCCATGGGCTGCGCTCAGGGCGCTGCGGTGCATCGCCGCGTGCTTGTTGCGGGCGATCGGGCTTGAAGCCAGCGGGCTTGGGGCGGGCGGGGCGATCGTCGCGCTGCGGCGCTGGTCGCTCATTGCGCTGTTGCTGCGACTTCTGGAACTCTGCCTCGCGTTCGGCCCGGTCGGCCTGGGCCTTGGCGAGCGTCGTGCGGGGCTTGGAGACGCCCTTGCCGCGCACCGGCGCACGCTTCTCGCCCTCGGCGTTGCGTGTCTTGGCGGCGGGCTTGGGTTTGCCCTTCAGGGTGATGGTGGCCATCGGTTTCCTTCAGCGTCCGCGCAGGAAAAGAGCGTCCAGCTCGCGCATGTCGAGCTGGCGCCAGGTGGGGCGGCCGTGGTTGCATTGGTCGGCGCGTTCGGTGGCTTCCATGTCGCGCAGCAGGGCATTCATCTCGTCGATGTTGAGCTGGCGATTGGCGCGCACTGCGCCGTGGCAGGCCATGGTGGCGAGGATCTCGTGCTGGGCCCGCTCCAGCACCGAGCTGGCGTCGAACTGCGCCATCTCGGCCAGCAGCTCGCGGGTGAGGGCGACCAGATCGGTGGCGGCGAGCAGGGCCGGGCGGGAACGCACGGCCAGCGTGCGGGTCGACAGCGGGGACACATCGAGGCCCAGTTTGGCCAGCGTGTCGGCATGCTGTTCGGCGGCCGCGACCTCCTCGGCCGTGGCGGCGAAGCTGACCGGGATCAGCAGCGGCTGGCTCTCGATCTGCGTCGCACCCAGCCTGGCCTTGAGCCGTTCGTAGACGACGCGCTCGTGGGCCGCATGCATGTCGACGATGACCAGGCCCTGCTGGTTCTCCGCCAGGATGTAGACGCCCTGGATCTGCGCGATGGCGCGGCCCAGCGGCCAGTCCTGCTTGGCTGCCAATTCAGGCAGCTTCAGGATGGGCATCACCGGCGCAGCAGCCGAGGGCGCAGGCGCCTCGCCCGGATCCCACAGCGCCTCGTGCTGCACCAGGGACAGCCTGACCTGCTCTGCCGTCGCCGGCACCGGTGCGACGAAAGAAGACGGGTAGGCCGGGCGCGGCTCGGCGACGAAGAGCGTGGCCGGCATCGTCGGCTCGAAGCCCAGCGGGGCCATGGCGGATTCGACGCCGGCGGCGTCCGCCCGGGACTGGGCCAGCGCGTCGATGAAGGCGCGGCGCACCGACTGGTGAATGGCGCGGCCATCGCGGAAGCGCACCTCGATCTTGGTCGGGTGCACGTTCACGTCGACGAGCTCGGGTGCGATCTCGATGAAGAGCACATAGCTCGGCTGGCGCTGGCCATGCAGCACGTCTTCGTAGGCCGAGCGGACGGCGTGGCTGATGAGCTTGTCGCGTACATGGCGGCCGTTGACCCAGACGTATTGCTGGTCGGCCCGTGAACGCGCCGCTTCGGGCAGGCCGGCACGGCCGGTCAGGGCCAGCGGGCCGGCGCTGTGCTCGAAGGGGCGGCTCTCGGTGATGAAGTCTTCGCCCAGCACGTCGCTGATGCGCTGCTCGTTCGTGGCGGCGCGCCATTGGTCGACGAGCTTGCCCTCATGCCAGATCGCAAAGCCCACGTCTGGCCGTGCCAGTGCATGGCGGCGCACGGCCTCCACGCAATGGGCCAGTTCGGTGGCGTCGGTCTTCAGGAATTTGCGGCGTGCGGGCGTCGCGAAGAAGAGCTCGCGCACCTCGACGCTGGTGCCGCAGCCGCGGGCGGCGGGCTGCAACTCGCCGCTGCGGGCGTCCAGGCGGTGGGCATGGGCGTCGGCCGCGGTGCGGGATGCGATGGCCATGTCGGACACCGACGAGATGGCGGCCAGCGCCTCGCCGCGAAAGCCCATGGTGGCGACCGATTCGAGGTCGTTCAGGCTGGCGATCTTGCTCGTCGCATGGCGCTTCAGCGCCAGCGGCAACTGACCCACCGGGATGCCGCAGCCATCGTCCTCGACGACGATGGCGCGCACGCCGCCCGCCATCAGCTTGATCTGGATGTTCTTCGCGCCGGCATCCAGCGCGTTGTCCACCAGCTCACGCACGACCGAGGCCGGGCGCTCCACCACCTCGCCGGCGGCGATCTGGCTGATCAGTTCGTCGGGCAGTTCGCGGATGGGGCGCGGGGCGGGCGCCATGGGCCCAGAGTCAAAGCGTGTAGAGGCCGGCATCGGGGAATTGTAGGAGGGGCCTTCTGGCGGATCGCGCCGGGCGCCGGGCGCCGCGCCGCGCGTGCCCACCCCTGCGTTCAAGGGTGTCGCCCAGCTTTGCAGTGCTTCACCGAAAACCGCAGCAAGCCCATGCAAGCAGTTGATTTGATTGGAATTTGAATGCTGGCCTGGAATTTGCTCAATTCGGTTGTCTCGATTTTTGCAATCCCTAGGATCAACATGAAAACCATTTTTGCTGCTGTTGCTCTCGCCGTCGCATCGCTGTCCGCGCAAGCGGCCACGGTCCCGGTGGGTGTCCAGAACGGCGTGAGCACCGCGACCGTCGCCGGCTGGGGCTTCACCGAGTGCTTCTCGGCGACCTACGGCACCTTCGGCCTGACCACCGCTGGCATGCTGTCGGGCTGCCAGGGCGACACGCTGATGCTGGCCGCCCGCCGCACCGGCTCGCAGGTCTTCGAAGTGCTGGGCGCCGCCGCCTACGCCGACGTCACCTTCGACACCGGCACCGGCAACACCACCCACTCGGCCAACGGCATCGAGTGGTACTTCAACGACAACTACTCCTGGGGCTTCGCCGCCGGCGGTGACTCCGTCAGCCGCAACTCCTGCGACACCAACAACGTCGACGCCGCGCAGCGCCTGTGCTGGCATACCCATCAGAACTATTCCGGCGGCTGGCGCGCGGGTGCCTTCACCGGCCTGAACGATTCGCAGGATTGGGAAAAGGTCATCCTGGTTGCCAACGCCGCCGCCCAACTGCCTGAGCCGGCCAGCCTCGGCCTCGTCGGCGTGGCTCTGCTGGGCCTGGCCGCCGGCCGCAAGCGCAAGAGCGCCTGATCTTCCGTCTGAAGGTGCTTGAAGGCCGCGCGCCTTCGAGCCCTCTCGACTGGCCCCGCCGGTGTGCTCACCCGCGGGGCTTTTTCTTGTGCGTCGAGGGGATTTCATAATCCCACGCCATGGACTCCCTCGCTTCTGTCTTTCCCATCCTCCTTGACTTCGTCCTGCACGTGGACGGCCACCTGGCTGATTTCGTCGCCAGCTATGGCGCCTGGGTCTATGCGCTGCTGTTCCTGATCATCTTCGTGGAGACGGGTGTCGTCGTGATGCCCTTCCTGCCGGGCGACTCCCTGCTCTTCGTTGTCGGCGCCATGTGCGGCGTCGGGCTGATGGACCTGGGCCTGTCCATGGCCCTGCTGACCGCGGCGGCCATCCTGGGCAACCAGAGCAACTACGCCATAGGCCGCCATTTCGGGCCACGGGTCTTCCAGTGGGAGGACTCGCGCTTCTTCAACAAGGCGGCCTTCGACAAGGCCCACGCCTTCTACGAGAAGTACGGCGGCATCACCCTCGTCGCAGCCCGCTTCATGCCGTTTTTGCGCACCTTCGCGCCCTTCGTGGCCGGCGTGGCGCAGATGACGCGGCGCAAGTTCACGCTGTATGACGTGGGCGGCGGCGTTCTGTGGGTCTGCGGCATCACGCTGATCGGCTATGTCTTTGGCAACGTGCCCTGGGTGAAGACGAATCTGGACAAGATCATCTGGGCCATGATCCTCATTCCCGGCCTGGTCATCATCGGCGGCGGCCTGAGGGCGAAGTTCAAGCGCCAACCGGGCTGACTTTCCTCCCGGGCCTCGCAAGGGCACTAGAGTCGCCGGTTTGTCCCAATCGGAGATCCCGATGACTTTGTCCCGTCTTGCCCTTGCCCTGGCCTGCGCCTGGATGACCTCCGGCCTGGCCCCGGTTGTGGCGAATGCAGCCGAGCCGACGCTGATGCTGCGCCAGCCCGCCGCCTCCAAGGACCACCTGGCCTTCGTCTATGCCGGCGACCTGTGGCTGGCCGACCGCAGCGGCGGCAATGCCCGCCGCCTGACCAGTCACGCGGCCAGCGAATTCGCGCCGCGCTTCTCGCCGGACGGCAAGAGCATCGCCTTCTCGGCCACCTACGACGGCAATACCGATGTCTACGTCATCGGCCTGGACGGCGGCGCGCCCAAGCGCCTGACCTGGCACCCCGGCACGGATGTCGTCAGCGGCTGGAGCCCCGATGGCAAGCGCGTGCTGTTCGCCTCGCCGCGCGAGGTGCTGAACAACCGCAGCAACCAGCTCTACGAAGTCAGCGTCGACGGCGGCTACGAAAAGCAGGTCATGAAGGCCGTGGCTTGGGAAGGCGCCTGGTCGGCCGACGGCAAGCAGCTGGCCTACCGCCCCTACAACGCCGCCTATGCCGGCGTGAGCGGCTGGCGCCAGAGCCGTGGCGGCTCGACGCCGCCGGTCTGGGTCATGGACATGGCCAGCCAGAAGTGGCAGGAGATCCCCCACGTCAATGCGACCGACTCCGCTCCGGTCTGGGCCGGTGGCGAGGTCGTCTTCATCTCGGACCGCGCGGATGGCGCGGCCAATCTGTTCGCCTTCAACCCCGGCACCAAGGCGCTGCGCCAGCTGACCCGTGAAACGCAGTGGGACGTGCGCAGTGTCGACGCCATCGGCACGACGCTGGTCTACGAGTCGGGCGGCCGCATCAAGCAGATCGAGTTGTCGGGTGGCACGCCGCAGGTGCTAGACATCCAGCTGGCCAGCATCTCGCCCCAGGCCCGACCGCAGTGGAAGGATGCGGGCAAGACGCTGACGCATGCGCAGCTGTCCACCACCGGCAAGCGTGTCGTCGTCAGCGCGCGCGGCGAGGTGTTCACGGTGCCCGTCAAAGACGGCAGCGTGCGCAACCTGACCGAGACCGCCGGCGTGCGCGAGAAGGATGCGCTGTGGAGCCCCGACGGGAAGCAGCTGGCCTATCTGTCCGATGCGCCTGGCATGCGCCACGAACTCGTGCTGCAGGCCCAGACCGGCCTCGGCGCCAAGGAACTCTTCCTGCTGCCCAAGGAGGGCTATTTCACGCTGATGGACTGGTCGCCCGACGGCAACCAGCTCGTGCTGCAGGACAACCACCTCAACCTCTATCGCCTGGGCCTGGCTGCAGGCCCGCAGCGTGGCCAGCTCGTCAAGATCGCGACCGATGTGCGCCGCTTCGGCGCCGACGGCTATGCCGTGTCGTTCTCGCCGGACAGCCGCTGGCTGGCCTACACCAGCTCGGGTGACAACTACTTCGGCCGCATCGTGCTGCACGAGCTGGCGACCGGCCGCAACCACGCCGTGACCGACGGCCTGGCCCACGCCGGCAACCCGACGTTCTCGCCCAAGGGCGAGGTCCTCTATTTCACGGCGTCCATCAATTCCGGCCCCAGCCAGGTCGGCCTGGATCTGTCCACGCAGGAGCGCCCGCGCCGTGCCGGCCTCTATGCCGTCGTGCTGGCGGCCGACGGCAAGTCGCCGCTCGCGCCCAAGGCGGGTGACGAGGACGGCAAGAAGGACGACAAGAAGGACGAAGCCAAGAAGGACGAGAAGAAAGACGACAAGAAGGACGAAAAGAAGGCCGACGCCAAGAAGGATGAGGCCACGAAGGACGAGAAGAAGCCCGAGCCCGTCAAGCCGATCAAGGTCGACCTCGACGGCCTGATGGACCGTGTCGTGGCGCTGCCGCTGGCCGAGCGCAACTACGACAACCTCGTCGTGGGCGCCGATGGCGCGTTGTTCTATCTGCAGCGCCCGCAGCCGGGTGCGAGCAACGAGCCGCCGCAGGCCGAGCGTCGCGCGACGGCCGAGCTGTACCGCTTCGACTTCGAGGAACGCAAGCCCAAGCTGCTGAAGTCCGGCGTGGCCGAGTTCTCGGCCAGCGAAGACCACAAGAAGCTGCTGCTGACGGTGGCCGGCGGCAAGCTGGAGATCGGCGATGCGACCGACAAGTACGAAGGCAAGCCCGTCGACCTGTCGGGCCTGCGCGCCCGCGTCGACCCCAAGGCCGAGTGGAAGCAGATCTTCGATGAGGCCTGGTGGATGGAGAAGGAGTTTTTCTACGACCCCGCCATGCATGGCCTGAACTGGCAGGCCGTCTATGACCGCTATCTGCCGCAGCTGGCCCATGTGCAGCGTCGCGAGGACCTGAACGACCTGCTCGTGCAGATGATCGGTGAGCTGCAGGTCGGCCACAACCGCACCGGCGCGGGCGATGTGCACCAGGAGACGCCCGTTGCGGTCGGCTTGCTGGGCGCGGACTTCGCCGTCGAGCAGGGCCGTTATCGCATCACCAAGCTCTACGCCGGCGACCGCCTCAACCCCAACCTGAAGTCGCCGCTGAGCGTGCCCGGCCTGGGCGTGAAGGAGGGCGACTATGTCCTGGCGATCAACGGCCATGAGCTGGACGGCAAGACCAACCCCATCACCAACATCTATGCGCTGCTGGAGAACACGGTCGGCAAGCAGGTCGTCGTCACCGTCGCCCATGACGCCGCCGGCAAGGCGCGCCGCGACATCACCGTCGAGCCCATCGCCAACGAATCGCTGCTGCGCCGCTGGGCCTGGATCGAGGGCAACCGCCAGAAGGTCGACAAGAAGAGCGGCGGCAAGCTCGCCTATGTCTACATGCCGGACACCGCGGGCCAGGGCTTCGAGCACTTCAACCGCATGTTCTTCGCCCAGGTCGACAAGCAGGGGCTGATCGTCGATGACCGCAAGAACGGTGGCGGCCAGGCGGCCAACTATGTGACGGAGCTGCTGTCGCGTCCCTATCTGGGCAGCTGGAAGGACCGCGACGGCCTGGTCTTCGACACGCCGGGCGGTGCCATCTATGGCCCCAAGGCCATGCTGATCGACCAGGACGCCGGTTCGGGTGGCGACTTCATGCCCTATGCCTTCAAGCGCGTGGGCCTGGGGCCGCTGATCGGCAAGCGCACCTGGGGTGGCCTGATCGGCATCTCGGCCAACCCGCCGCTGACCGATGGCGGCTTCCTGACCGTGCCCTTCTTCCGCTTCTATACGCCGGACGGCGAATGGCGCATCGAGAACGAGGGCGTGTCGCCGGACATCGACGTCGAACTCGACCCGGCCGCCGTCAACCGCGGCGAGGACACGCAGCTCGACGCGGCGATTGCCGATGTGCTGAAGCGGCTGGAGGCCTGGAAGCCCATTCAGCGCAAGGCCGCGCCCGCCGCAGCGACGTTGGGTCGCTGATCGTGAAAGCCTGGGCGGCCCTGTCCCTGCGGGGCCGCCTTTTCCTGCTCGCGCTGCTGCCGCTGCTGACCTCGCTGGCCCTGATTGCCCTGGCCGTGCGCCAGCAGGAAAGCGAGCTGGCCGCGCGCGAGCATGCGCTGGTGCGCGCCAGCTATATGGACGCGCGGCGCACGGAGCTCAAGCACTACGTCGACCTGGCTGTCAGCACCATCCAGCCCCTGCTCGGCCAGCCGGGCGGGCAGCAGAGGGCGCTGGCCATCCTGTCTTCGCTGGACTACGGCCGCGACGGCTATTTCTTCGTCTACTCGCTGGACGGCCGCGTGCTGATGCATTCGCGCCAGCCCGAGCTGATCGGCCAGAACCTGTGGGAGCTGCGTGACCCCAAAGGCCGGCCCACCATCCAGCAACTGGTCAATCAGGCCAAGGCGGGCGGCGGCTATGTCGAATACCTGTGGCGCAAGCCGTCGAGCAGCCTGCTGGCGCCCAAGCTCGGCTATGTCGTCGCCGTGCCGCAGTGGGACTGGATGCTGGGCACCGGCCTCTATCTGGACGGCATCGAGGCGACCATGGCCGAGCTCGAGCGGGGCGCGCGCCAGAACATCACGGCGACCATGCTGTGGGTGGGCGCCGTGGCCGTCTTCGGCATCGCGCTGATCAGCGCCGGTGCGCTGGTGCTCAACCTCAGCGAGCACCGCAGTGCCGAGGCCAAGCTGCGCGCCCTGGCCCGCCAGGTCGTGCAGAGCCAGGAGGATGAGCGCGCCCGGCTGGCCCGCGAGCTGCATGACGGCGTCAGCCAGGCCCTGGTGGCCACCAAGCTGCTCATCGAGTCGGCCCAGCACGAGCCCGAGGGCGCGGCGCGGCTGCAGGAGCTGGCGCTGAAGCAGCTCAATGGCACGCTGGCCGAGGTCAGGCACATCTCGCATGCGCTGCGGCCGGCGCTGCTCGACACGCTGGGCCTGGCCGCGGCCCTGCAGCATCTGGCGGACGAGTTCGATGCCGCTGGCGGCACGCATTTCCAGGCCGATGTCGAGGGCGAGGAACTCGACCCGCCCGAGGCCGTGAAGACGGCGCTGTTTCGCATCGCCCAGGAGGCCTTGAACAACGCCGCGCGGCACGCGCATGCCACGACGGTGGCCGTGACGCTGCGCTTCGAGCGCGATGGCGGGCTGGCCCTCGAAATCAGGGACGACGGCCAGGGTTTCGATGCCGACGCGGCCCAGGCCGTGGCGGACCAGGGCCTGGGCCTGCGCAGCATGCGGGAGCGCGCGGCGGCCCTGGGCGCGCGGCTTCGCCTCATCACCGCACCGGGCCTTGGCAGCCAGCTCACGGTCAAACTAGCGGCTTCCGACCTGGCCCGCGCTGCTGCATGACCACGCCACCCATTCGCATCCTGATCGTCGATGACCACCCGATGGTGCGTGAGGGCCTGGTCGCGCGGCTGGCCGCCGTGCCGCGCTTCGAGGTGGTGGGCGAGGCGGGCGATCGCGCCGAGGCTCTGGAGCAGCTCACGCGCACGGCGCCTGACGTCGTTCTGATGGATGTGGGCTTGAAGGAAGGCAACGGAATCGCGCTGGGCGCCGAGATGCTGGCCGCACGCCCGGCCGTCAAACTGCTGATGTTCAGCATGTATGACAACCCCGAGTATGTGCAGCGCGCCCTGACCGCCGGCGCGCGCGGCTATGTGCTCAAGGACGCACCGGCGACGGAGATCGTGTCGGCCATCGACGCGGTGGCYGCGGGCGGCACCTTCCTCAGCGCTGCGGTGTCGGGGCGGCTCTTCCGTGGCCAGGCGCCCAAGCCCGTGCTGACGCCGCGCGAGAGCGAGATCCTGACCCTGCTGGGGCAGGGCGCTTCCAGCAAACAGATCGCCCGCGAACTGGACTTGTCGGTGCGTACCGTCGAGGCCCACCGCCAGAGCATCAAGCGCAAGCTGGAGCTGGACGGGCAGGCGGAACTGATCCGCTACGCGGTCGAGCACGGGCGGCAAGCGGGAATGAAATGACCCGCTTGAAATGACTCGCGCGAGCCGGCGCGATCGCTCGGGAGAAGGGACTTGATCCCCCTAGGTTGGCATGCTAGAAGCGGGCATTTTTCGCCCGCCGGACTCATGGTTTGAAATGACTCGCGCGTTGGGGGCGAAACTCACTATTAATTTCTGAATCGGGCGGGATCATGAGCGTCGATATTGCGCAGCAACCACGCAGGAAGCGCGTCAGCGTCAAGGCGGGGGGACAGGCCGAGGCAGCGAATGGTGGCAGCGCCGGGCTGGAACTGAGTGCGCCGCGCACCCGTCATTTGCTGGCCGCGATGTCAGCGTTTCGCGATGGTGATTTCTCGGTCAGGCTGCCCAATGACTGGGACGGCATCGACGGCCAGATCGCCGCGGCCTTCAACCAGATCACGGCTCAGGAGGCGCGCATCGCGGCCGAGGTCGCGCGGTTGAGCGCCACGGTGGGCAAGGAAGGCCGGCTCAAGCACCGCATGTCGCTGCCCGGCTCGATCGGCGGCTGGGCCACCAAGGTCGAATCCATCAACACGCTGCTGGACGACCTCGTGCGGCCGACGGCCGAGATTGCGCGCACCATCGGTGCCGTGGCCAAGGGCGACCTGAGCCAGTCCATGGAGCTGGAGGTGGACGGCCGCGAGCTGAAGGGCGAGTTCCTGCGCTCGGCGCGGCTGGTCAATACCATGATCGACCAGCTGTCGGTGTTCACGAGTGAAGTGACGCGCGTGGCGCGCGAGGTGGGCACCGAGGGCAAGCTTGGCGGCCAGGCCCAGGTCAAGGGCGTGTCCGGCGTGTGGAAGGAGCTGACGGACTCGGTCAACCAGATGGCCGGCAACCTGACGGCCCAGGTGCGCAACATCGCCGACGTGACCATCGCGGTGGCCAACGGCGACCTGTCCAAGAAGATCACCGTCGACGTGCGTGGCGAAATCCTGCAGCTGAAGGAAGCCACCAACACCATGGTGGACCAGCTGCGCTCCTTCGCTTCCGAAGTGACGCGCGTGGCCCGCGAGGTGGGCACGGACGGGCGCCTGGGCGGCCAGGCCGTCGTGCCGGGCGTGGCCGGCACCTGGAAGGACCTGACCGACTCGGTCAACGCGATGGCCACCAACCTGACAGCCCAGGTGCGCAATATCGCGACGGTGACCACCGCCGTGGCGCGCGGCGACCTGAGCCGCAAGATCACCGTGGACGTGAAGGGCGAGATCCTGGAGCTGAAGGAAACCATCAACACCATGGTGGACCAGCTCAACGGCTTCTCGTCCGAAGTGACGCGTGTCGCGCGTGAGGTGGGCACCGACGGCAAGCTCGGCGGCCAGGCCCAGGTGCCCGGCGTGGCCGGTACCTGGAAGGACCTGACCGACAACGTCAACTCGATGGCGTCCAACCTGACCGGTCAGGTGCGCAACATCGCGGACGTGGCGACGGCCGTGGCCAATGGCGACCTGTCCAAGAAGATCACGGTGGAAGTGAAGGGAGAGATTCTTGCCCTGAAGAACACCATGAACACCATGGTGGACCAGCTCAACGGCTTTGCCGGCGAAGTGAGCCGCGTGGCCCGCGAGGTGGGCACCGACGGCAAGCTGGGCGGCCAGGCCCAGGTGCCGGGTGTTGCCGGCACCTGGAAGGACCTGACCGACAACGTCAACTTCATGGCCTCCAACCTGACGGGCCAGGTGCGCAATATCGCCGAGGTGACGACGGCCGTGGCCAACGGTGACCTGTCCAAGAAGATCACCGTCGACGTGCGTGGCGAGATCCTGGAGCTGAAGAACACCATCAACACCATGGTGGACCAGCTCAACGGCTTTGCCTCGGAAGTGACCCGCGTGGCGCGCGAGGTGGGCACGGACGGCAAGCTTGGCGGCCAGGCCCAGGGCCGCGGCGTGGCCGGCATCTGGAAGGACCTGACCGACTCCGTCAACGCGATGGCGACCAACCTGACGGCCCAGGTGCGCAACATCGCCGACGTGACGACGGCCGTCGCCAACGGCGACCTTTCCAAGAAGATCACGGTGGACGTGCGCGGCGAAATCCTGGAGCTGAAGAACACCATCAACACCATGGTCGACCAGCTCAACGGCTTTGCCGGCGAGGTCAGCCGCGTGGCGCGCGAGGTGGGCACGGAAGGCAAGCTGGGCGGCCAGGCGGCGGTGCCGGGCGTGGCCGGCACCTGGAAGGATTTGACCGACAACGTCAACTCCATGGCCTCCAACCTGACGGGCCAGGTGCGCAACATCGCCGACGTGGCGACGGCGGTGGCCGGCGGCGACCTGTCCAAGAAGATCACGGTGGACGTGAAGGGCGAGATCCTGGAGCTGAAGAACACCTTGAACACCATGGTGGACCAGCTCAACGGCTTCGCCTCCGAGGTCAGTCGCGTGGCGCGCGAGGTGGGCACCGACGGCAAGCTGGGCGGCCAGGCGGCTGTGCCCGGCGTGGCCGGTACGTGGAAGGACCTGACCGACAACGTCAACTTCATGGCCTCCAACCTGACGGGCCAGGTGCGCAACATCGCCGACGTGGCGACGGCCGTGGCCAGCGGCGACCTCTCCAAGAAGATCACCGTGGAGGTCAAGGGCGAGATCCTGGCGCTGAAGAACACGCTCAACACCATGGTGGACCAGCTCAATGGCTTCGCCTCCGAAGTGAGCCGCGTGGCGCGCGAGGTGGGCACGGACGGCAAGCTGGGCGGCCAGGCCCAGGTGCCCGGCGTGGCCGGCACCTGGAAGGACCTGACCGACAACGTCAACTTCATGGCCTCCAACCTGACGGGCCAGGTGCGCAACATCGCCGAGGTGACGACGGCCGTGGCCAACGGGGACCTGTCCAAGAAGATCACCGTGGACGTGCGCGGCGAAATTCTTGAACTGAAGGACACCATCAACACGATGGTCGACCAGCTCAACGCCTTCGCCGGTGAAGTGACGCGGGTGGCCCGCGAGGTGGGCACCGAAGGCAAGCTGGGCGGCCAGGCCCAGGTGCCGGGTGTTGCCGGCACCTGGAAGGACCTGACCGACAACGTCAACTCCATGGCGTCGAATCTGACCGGCCAGGTGCGCAACATCGCCGACGTGACCATCGCCGTGGCCAGCGGCGACCTGTCCAAGAAGATCACCGTCGACGTGCGCGGCGAGATCCTGCAGCTCAAGGAAACCATCAACACCATGGTGGACCAGCTGCGCGCCTTCGCTTCCGAAGTGACGCGGGTCGCGCGTGAGGTGGGTACCGAGGGCAAGCTGGGCGGCCAGGCCGCGGTGCCGGGCGTCGCCGGCGTGTGGAAGGACCTGACCGACAACGTCAACTCCATGGCGTCGAACCTGACCGGCCAGGTGCGCAACATCGCCGACGTGGCGACGGCCATCGCGCGTGGCGACCTGAACCGCAAGATCACCGTGGACGTGAAGGGCGAGATCCTGCAGCTCAAGGAGACCATGAACACCATGGTCGAGCAGCTCGGCGCCTTCGCGTCGGAAGTGAGCCGCGTGGCCCGCGAGGTGGGTACCGAAGGCAAGCTCGGCGGCCAGGCTCAGGTGCCTGGCGTGGCCGGCACCTGGAAGGACCTGACCGACAACGTCAACTCGATGGCGTCCAACCTGACCAACCAGGTGCGCAACATCGCCGAGGTGACCATCGCGGTGGCCAATGGCGACCTGTCCAAGAAGATCACCGTCGACGTGCGCGGCGAAATCCTGCAGCTCAAGGAAACCATCAACACCATGGTGGAGCAGCTGCGCTCCTTCGCGTCGGAAGTGACGCGCGTGGCCCGCGAGGTGGGCACGGAAGGGCGGCTGGGCGTGCAGGCCGTCGTGCCGGGTGTGGCCGGCACCTGGAAGGACCTGACCGACTCGGTCAACACCATGGGCGCCAACCTGACGGCCCAGGTGCGCAACATCGCCGAGGTGACGACGGCCGTGGCCCGCGGCGACCTGAACCGCAAGATCACGGTGGACGTCAGCGGTGAAATCCTGGAGCTGAAAAACACCATCAACACCATGGTCGACCAGCTCAACGCCTTCGCTGGCGAGGTCACGCGCGTGGCCCGCGAGGTGGGCACCGAGGGCAAGCTCGGCGGCCAGGCCAAGGTGGCCGGCGTGGGCGGCACCTGGAAGGACCTGACCGACAACGTCAACTTCATGGCCTCCAACCTGACCGAGCAGGTGCGCGGCATCGTCAAGGTCGTGACGGCCGTGGCCAACGGCAACCTGACCCAGCGCCTGACCGTGCAGGCCAAGGGCGAGGTGGCGGCGCTGGCCGACACCATCAACAACATGACCGACACGCTGGCCACCTTCGCCGAGCAGGTGACCAACGTCGCCCGCGAGGTGGGCGTGGACGGGCGCCTGGGCGGCCAGGCGCACGTGCCTGGCGCTTCCGGCACCTGGAAGGACCTGACCGGCAACGTCAACCTGCTGGCCGCCAACCTGACGACCCAGGTGCGCGCCATTGCCGAGGTGGCCACAGCCGTGACCAAGGGCGACCTGACGCGTGCCATCCAGGTCGATGCCAAGGGCGAGGTGTCCGAGCTCAAGGACAACATCAACACGATGATCTCCAACCTGCGCGAGACGACCGAGCGCAACCGCGAGCAGGACTGGCTCAAGACCAACCTGGCCAAGTTCACCGGCATGCTGCAGGGCCAGCGCGAGCTGCAGACCGTCAGCCAGATGCTGCTGACCGAGCTGGCGCCGCTGGTGCAGGCCCACCAGGGCACCATCTACCACGTGGCCGGCGCCGAGAGCGACAACCGCCAGCAGCTGCGCCTGCTGGCCAGCTATGCGCAGTCCGGCGCCGTGCGGCTGGCGCAGACCATCGAGATGGGCGAGGGCCTGGTCGGCCAGTGCGCGCTGGAAAAGCGCAGCACGCTGCTGGCCGACATCGCCTCCGACTTCGTCGCCATCTCGTCCAGCCTCGGCTACGCGCCGCGCGTCAGCGTCGTCGTGCTGCCGGTGCTGTTCGAAGGCCAGACCAAGGCCGTCATCGAACTGGCCACGCTGCAGCCCTTCAGCAGCGCTTCGCTGGCCTTCCTGGAGCTGCTGACGCAGAGCATCGGCGCCGTGTTCAACACCATCGAGGCGACGATGCGGACCGAGTCGCTGCTGTCGCAGTCGCAGCAGCTGACCGTGGAGCTGCAGTCGCGCCAGAGCGAGCTGCAGGAGACCAACGAGCAGCTCGGCACCAAGGCCCGCCTGCTGGCCGAGCAGAACGAGGAAGTGGAGCGCAAGAACAGCGAGGTCGAGCAGGCCCGCCACGCGCTGGAGGACAAGGCGGCCGAACTGGCGCTGACGTCCAAGTACAAGTCCGAGTTCCTGGCCAATATGTCGCACGAGCTGCGCACACCGCTGAACTCCATCCTGATCCTGAGCCAGCAGCTGGCCGGCAACAACGACGGCAATCTGTCGCCCAAGCAGGTCGAGTTCTCGCGCAACATCAACTCCTCCGGCTCCGACCTGCTGCACCTGATCAACGACATCCTGGACCTGTCCAAGATCGAATCGGGCACGGTCACGGTGGAAATCGAGGACATCGCCTTCGCCTCGCTGCGCGACAACATCGAACGCAACTTCCGTCAGGTGGCGGAGGCCAAGAACCTGCCGCTGCGCCTGCTGTTCGCCGACGACCTGCCGCGCAGCATGGAGAGCGATGCCAAGCGACTCCAGCAGATCCTCAAGAACCTGCTGTCCAACGCAGTGAAGTTCACGGCCCACGGCCATGTCGAGCTGCGCGTGAGCCTCGCCAACGAAGGCTGGAGCGCTGACCACCCCGTGTTGTCCAAGGCGTCGCAGGTGCTGGCCTTCGCGGTGGAGGACACCGGTATCGGCGTCGCGCCCGAGAAGCAGCGCCTGATCTTCGAGGCCTTCCAGCAGGCCGACGCCGGCACCTCGCGCAAATACGGCGGCACGGGCCTCGGGCTTGCCATCAGCCGCGAGCTGGCGGCCCTGCTGGGCGGCGAGATCCGCCTGGCCAGCGTGCACGGCCACGGCAGCACCTTCACGCTCTTCCTGCCCCTGCAGTTCGCCGGTGCGGACAGCGCCAGCATGACGCCTCTGCCCATGCACAGCCGCCCGACCGCGCCGGCGCGCAACAACCTGCCGCTGGTGCGCGAGACCCAGGTGGCCGACGACCGCGAGAACATCGTCGATGGCGACTCGGTGCTGCTCATCATCGAGGACGACCCCCATTTCGCCCGCATCGTGCTGGGCCTGGCGCGCGACCGCGGCT
Source organism: Roseateles sp. P1_C1_2 (assembly GCF_056406535.1). Taxonomy (NCBI): domain Bacteria; kingdom Pseudomonadati; phylum Pseudomonadota; class Betaproteobacteria; order Burkholderiales; family Sphaerotilaceae; genus Roseateles; species Roseateles sp. P1_C1_2. Next base: position 6,915 of record NZ_JBFUAB010000006.1, on the reverse strand, counting down.
TCAAGGGCCTGGTGGCGCTCAAGGGCGGCCTGGGGCTGGAACTGGCGCGGCGCTTCAAGCCGACCGCCGTGTCGCTGGACATCTTCCTGCCCGACATGCTGGGCTGGACGGTGCTCAACCAGCTCAAGCTCGACCCGCTGACCCGCCACATCCCGGTGCAGATCTTCAGCGTCGCCGAGGAGGACCGCAACCACGGCCTGGCCCACGGCGCCTTCAGCTATGTGGTGAAGTCGTCCACCAGCGAGGAGATGGAGGCGGCCCTGGACCGCATCCGCGACTTCACGGTGCCGCGCACCAAGCGGCTGCTCGTCATCGAGGACAACGACATCGAGCGCCAGGCCATCGTCGAGCTGCTGGGCCACGACGACATCGAGATGCAGGCCGTCGGCACCGGCGCGGCGGCGCTGCAGATGCTGCGCGAGCAGTCCTTCGACTGCATCGTGCTCGACCTGCGCCTGCCCGACGTCAGCGGCTTCGGCCTGCTGGAGCAACTGCATGCCGACCCCTCGCTGGCCGCCGTGCCCGTCGTCGTCTTCACCGGCAAGGACTTGACCGGTGCCGAGCAGAAGCAGCTGCGTGCCCTGGCCAAGAGCGTCGTGCTGAAGGATGTGCAGAGCCCCGAGCGGCTGCTGGACGAAACCGCGCTCTTCCTGCACCGCGTCGTGACCGAGCTGCCCAAGGACAAGCAGGACATCCTGCAGAAGCTGCACGGCGCCGCCGAGATGCTGCGTGGCCGCCGCGTGCTGGTGGTGGACGACGACGCGCGCAACATCTTCGCGCTGACGACGCTGCTGGAGAACCAGGAGATGCAGGTGCTGACGGCCACCAGCGGCCGCACCGCCATCGAGATCATCCAGCACGCGCCCGACCTCGACCTCGTGCTGATGGACATCATGATGCCGGACATGGACGGCTACGAGACCATGCGCGAGATCCGCTCCCACGCCGAGTTCCGCAACCTGCCCATCCTGGCCCTGACCGCCAAGGCCATGAAGGGCGACCGCGAGAAATGCCTGGAAGCCGGCGCCAGTGACTACATCTCCAAACCCGTCAACACCGCCCAGCTGCTGTCGCTGATGCGCGTGTGGCTGTACCGCTGATCGTGATGCAGACGACCGACGTCGTGGAGCAGGCAGTGGACGCTGAGGAGCTGACCAACATCCTCATCGTCGACGACGAACCGGCCAATCTGCTGGTGCTGGAGAGCGTGCTGGCGGACCCCGGCTACCGCATCGTGCGCGCGCTGTCGGCCGATCAGGCCCTGCTGGCGCTGATGAGCCAGGAGTTCGCCGTCATGGTGCTGGACATCCAGCTGCCCGACATGAACGGCATCGAGCTGGCGCAGATGATCAAGGAGCGCAAGCGCAACGCCCACCTGCCCATCATCTTCCTGACCGCCTATTTCGATCAGGACCAGTACCGGCTGCAGGGCTATGGCTCGGGCGCGGTGGACTATCTGCACAAGCCCGTGAACCCGGCGGTGCTGCGCTCCAAGGTTGCCGTGTTCGCCGAACTGGACCGCAAGACCCGCCAGCTGCAGCGCGCCAACAGCGCCCTGCAGGCCGAGGTGGAGGAGAGGCGCCGCGCCGAGGAGATGCTGCGCGAACTCAACGAGACGCTGGAGGGCCGCGTCACCGAGCGCACGGAGGCCTTCCAGGCCGCCGACCGCCGCCTGCGGGCCATGATGAGCAGCATCACCGACGGCCTGCTCCTCATCGAGCATGACGGGCGCATCGGCTACGTCAACGAACAGGGCGCCCGCCTGCTGGGCCGCCGGGCCGTCGAACTGATCGGCCGGCGCAGCGGCGAGGTCTTTGGCGCCGGCGAGTTCGAGGTCGGCTTCGACAGCGCGCGGGCCAAGGGTGGCCAGGCGGTGTCCTTCGAGGCCATGGCGCCCGGCGCGCCGGAGCGCTGGCTGGAATGCCATTGCTACCCGTCCCACGACGGCCTCTCGGTCTATTTCCACGACATCACCGACCGCCGCGAACTGCAGCTGCGCCGCGACCAGCTGCTGTCCGCCGAGCAGGCCGCGCGCGGCGCCGCCGACCAGGCCGCGCGTGCCAAGGAGGAGTTCGTCGCCGCCATCAGCCACGAGCTGCGCACGCCGCTGGCCGCCATCCTCGGCTGGGTCAATGTGCTCACCCACCCGGGCGTGCAGCCAGCGATGCTGGAGCGCGGCGTCCAGGCCATCGCGCGCAATGCCCAGGCGCAGGCCGTCCTCGTCGACGACCTGCTGGAGATGAGCCGCATCGTTGCCGGCAAGCAGCTGATGAATGTCGAGCGGGTGGACCTGAACGGCCTGGTTGCGGCCGCCGCCGAAACCGCCCGCCCCACGGCCCAGTCGCGCCAACTCGAGATCGTGCTGCAACTGGCGCCCGAGCCGGCCGAGGTCTTTGGCGACGCGCGCCGGCTCACGCAGATCGTCATGAACCTCGTCACCAACGCGATGAAGTTCACGGCCGCCGGCGGCAGCATCACGCTGTCGACGAAGCTGGAAGGCACCGTCGTCGAGCTCGCCGTCGGCGACACCGGCCAGGGCATAGACCCCGAGTTCCTGCCTCAGCTCTTCGACCGTTTCACGCAGGCCGACGGCACCGCCTCCAGCGTGCACGGCGGCCTCGGCCTCGGCCTGTCCATCGTCAAGAACCTCGTCGAGCTGCATGGTGGCGGAGTGACGGCCCACAGCGCCGGCCGCGGCCAGGGTTCGACCTTCTGCGTGCGTCTGCCACGCGCCAGCCATTCGCAGGTGGCCGGGGCGCAAGCCGAGGCTGGCGGCGCCGAGCCGCAGATCTGCGGCGTGCGGGTGCTGATGGTGGACGATCACCCCGACGTGCTCGAGGCCCATGCGCGCCTGCTGTCCGAGCGAGGCGCCCAGGTCGTCACGGCCGAGTCGGGCGAGGCGGCCATCGCCCTGCTGCGCAAGCAGAGTTTCGATGTGCTGCTGAGTGATCTCGGCATGCCCGGCATGGGCGGCTACGACCTGATCCGCCATGTGCGCAGCCAGCTCGGCCTGAGAGCCGACGTGCTGCCCGCAGCCGCAGTGACCGCCTATGTGCGGGCCGCCGATCGTGAGGCTGCGCTCGAGGCGGGCTTCCAGCGCTGCCTGCCCAAGGCGGTGTCGCCGAACCTGCTGGCGCGGGCCGTGGCCGAGCTCTCGCTCGCGCGTGCCCCGGCGGCGCCTGAAGCGCCGGCCTTGAAGGTGCTGTTCGTCGAAGACAACGCGGACCTGCGGGAGCAGATCGGTTACTTGCTGGAGGAAGTGGGGCTGCAGCCCGAGAGCTGCGCCAMGGCCGAGGAGGCGCTGGCGATCTACGCGCCGGGACGCTTCGACCTGGTGCTGACCGACGTCAGCCTGCCCGGCATGTCGGGCATCGATCTCGCCCGCACCATCCTGCGCCACGTGCCGGACGCCTGGGTCGTGTTCTCTTCAGGCTATTCGATGGGCTCCGACCTGTCGGACTTCGGCCCCAATGTCAGGGCTTTGCTCAAGCCCTTCGACCTGCCCGACCTTCAACAGCTGCTGGCGGAGATGCGCCAGCGCTAGCGACCCGCACCGCGGCCACTGGTCGCAGTGCGGTCTTGGCCAAGGCAATCCTTGGCCGAGGGGTTTCGTTTTCAGCGGCCGCGGCGCGGGCCGTAGTCGTCGCGGTCGTGATTGCCGCGGTCGCCGTGGTCGCGGCGGTCATGGTCCCGACCGTGATTCCAGCGGTCGTCGCGGCCTTCCCAGCGGCGCTCATAGACCACTCGGGGAGTCGGCGCGTAGTAGACGTCGCGTTGCACATAGCGCGGCGCGGGCGCATAGCGCACGACCGGGGCAGGCTCGTAATAGACGGGTGCGGGTTCGTAGTAGGCCGGTGCCGGCGCGGGAGCGTAATAGCCGCCGTTGGACACGACGACCCCCGTGGCTGGCAGGCTGATGCCGATGGACCAGTGCGTGCCTGCCTGGGCGGATGCGGCACCCAGCAGGGCGGCGGTGGCGGCGAGGGCGGCAATGAGGGGACGAAGCATGGTGTAACTCCTGCAGAGCCAAGCAAGGTGCTGGCCGTGCTCGAACAACGCCCCTCCGCAGCGGTCGTTGACGCCCTCCGGCCCCGGTGCGTAAGAGGGTGTTTCGCAGGTCGCCCAGGGGTTGACCCTTAGGTAAAGCCGCGCGGCGGGCCCGCGTGGCTTGACCGATGCCGCGAGGGGGCTGTTTTCCGAGACTTGCATCACGGTAGCGCCGCCCTTTCGACGTGCGCACCGCATCGGAGACAAGCCATGCAGAACTTGCGCCGCCACCTCGCGTGGGCGGGCGTTGCCATCCTTGGCGCCGCTTCCCTCGCCACCGTGGCCCTGAGCCGCGGCGAGACGATCAGCGCGCTGTGGGTCGTGGCCGCCGCCCTGTGCACCTACCTCATCGCCTACCGCTACTACAGCCTGTTCATCGCCGACAAGGTGCTGGGGCTGGATGCCAAGCGGCAGACGCCGGCCTGGAAGTACAACGACGGCCTGGACTATGTGCCGACCAACAAGCACGTGCTCTACGGCCACCACTTCGCGGCGATCGCCGGCGCCGGCCCGCTGGTCGGCCCCGTGCTGGCGGCGCAGATGGGCTATCTGCCCGGGCTGCTGTGGATCCTGGCGGGCGTCGTCTTTGCCGGCGCGGTGCAGGACTTCATCGTTCTTTTCATTTCCACGCGCCGCGACGGCCGGTCCCTCGGCGACCTCGTCAAGCAGGAGATGGGCACGGTGCCGGGCCTGATCGCGCTGTTCGGCGCCTTCATGATCATGATCATCATCCTGGCGGTGCTGGCGCTGATCGTCGTGAAAGCCCTGGCCGACTCGCCCTGGGGCCTGTTCACGGTGGCGGCGACGATTCCGGTGGCGCTGTTCATGGGCGTCTACCTGCGCTTCATCCGCCCGGGCCGCATCGGCGAGGTGTCGGTCATCGGCTTCGTGCTGTTGATGGCGGCCATCTTCGGCGGCCAGGCGGTCAGCGAGAGCGCCACGCTGGCGCCCATCTTCACGCTGGCCCCGACCACCCTCGTCGGCCTGCTGATCGGCTATGGCTTTGTCGCCGCCTGCATCCCGGTGTGGCTGCTGCTCGCGCCGCGCGACTACCTCAGCACCTTCCTGAAGATCGGCACCATCATCGCGCTGGCCATCGGCATCGTCATCGTCGCGCCGCCGCTGAAGATGCCGGCGCTGACGCAGTTCGCGGCCGGCAATGGCCCGGTCTGGGCGGGCAGCTTGTTCCCCTTCCTGTTCATCACCATCGCCTGCGGCGCCGTGTCGGGCTTCCACGCGCTGATCTCGTCGGGTACCAGCCCCAAGCTGCTGGAGAACGAGACGCACGCCCGCTACATCGGCTATGGCGGCATGCTGGCCGAGAGCTTCGTCGCCGTGATGGCGCTGGTCGCGGCTTCGTGCATCGAGCCGGGCGTCTACTTCGCGATGAACAGCCCGGCGGCCGTCGTCGGCAAGGATGCCGCGACGGTGGCGCAGACGCTGTCGACCTGGGGCTTCGTCGTCACCCCCGAGATGCTGACCCAGGCCGCGGCCGACGTCGGCGAGAAGACCATCCTGGCCCGCGCTGGCGGCGCGCCGACGCTGGCCGTGGGCATGGCCGAGATCCTGCACCAGGTGGTGGGTGGCAAGGCGCTGATGGCCTTCTGGTACCACTTCGCCATCTTGTTCGAGGCCCTCTTCATCCTGACCGCCGTGGACGCTGGCACCCGCGCCGGCCGCTTCATGCTGCAGGACCTGCTGGGCAGCTTTGTGCCGTCGCTCAAGCGCACCGAGTCTTGGGTGGCCAACCTGATCGCGACGGGACTGTGCGTGGCGGCCTGGGGCTATTTCCTCTACCAGGGCGTTGTCGATCCGCTGGGCGGCATCAACACGCTGTGGCCGCTGTTCGGCATCGCCAACCAGATGCTGGCCGCCGTCGCGCTGCTGCTGGGCACCGTCGTCATCTTCAAGATGAAGAAGGACCGCTACGCCTGGGTCACGGCCGTGCCTGCTGCCTGGCTGCTGGTGTGCACGATGACGGCCGGCTGGCTGAAGATCTTCGCGGCCGACCCCAAGCTCGGTTTCCTGGCCCATGCCGACAAGTACGCCACGGCAATCGCCGAAGGCAAGGTGCTGGCGCCGGCCAAGACGCTGGACGCGATGTCGCGCGTGGTGTTCAACGATCGCCTGGACGCGGCGCTGTGCGCTCTCTTCATGGGCGTCGTCATCAGCGTGCTGATCTACAGCATCAAGGCCATCCTGGCAGCGCGTCGCAGTGGCAAGGTGACGGCGCAGGAAACGGCCTTCGTGCTGCTGCCGGCGGGCCAGCGTGCTTGAGCTGCGCGAACTGGCCCAGGCGGGCCGGTATCTGACGCAGAGCCTGCGCCTGATGGTGGGCGTGCCGGATTACGGCAGCTATCTGGCCCACCACCAGGCCACGCATCCGGATCGGGCCGCGATGAGCTATGAGGAGTTCTTCAGGGAGAGGCAGGCGGCGCGCTACGGCGCGCGTGTCGGCAAGTGCTGCTGATATGGTTTGGTTGCTTCTGCCAAGGTCCTCATGACTCGCGTGCAGTGCCGCGGGAATCCGCCCCGCGAGGGCGGGTGACTTTTCTCTGACGCGCCAGAGAAAAGTCACCAAAAGAGGAGCGCTCAATGCAATCCGCACTCGAGCGGGATGAGGCGCTCGCAAGCTCGAACCGGGCCCCACCCCCAAGCGAACCGCTGCGCACTCGCACACGACTTGTGAAGAGCGCCCGCGATCGGACCTTCAAGCCAGGTAACGCCGGCTCCACGCCGGGCCCAACAGCAAATACCGACCAGCCCCGTCGCCCGAGCGACGCTGCATTGGGCTGTTTTGATGAGCCCGGCGTGCAGCCGCGCGTCGGACGGGCTGCTGGTACCCGGCCGCCGGGACGGACTCCCGGC